>DATKVP010000283.1:0-8357 GCA_035530015.1 Anaerolineae bacterium
TCCCGAACTGGATGTTGATGGGCACTATGGTGATGTCGTGCTCCTCCACCATCTCCGGCAGCAGATCACACGTGGTGTCCGTCACTATCTTGATCACGATCTCCCCTCCATACATACTCATCATGGTCTCCACAACGCCACGCCGTACTACTGAAGTCCTCTCTTCCCCAGATCCTTCCTGAGGGCAGTCAGTGTACGATGGTACAGGGCCTTGATCGCCCCTTCGCTACGACCCATTACTTTGCCTATCTCCGTGTTGCTCAAGTCCGTAGAATACTTGAGCACGAGTAGCTCCTGTCGATCCGGGGGAAGCCTCGAGATAGCATCCCTCAGCACCTCCACTCGCTCGTGCGACTCCACGAACGCCTCGGCCGAATCGCCCTCCTTGCCAATCATGGCCAGACTGTCCAGAGGGATGCCAGTACGTCGCTTTCGATCTCTATGCCAGTTGGCCACGAGGTTGTGAGCAATACGATACAACCAGGCCGAGAAAGGCAGTCCTCTGTAGCGATACCGCTCCAGGTTGGATAGCGCTTTGTAAAAGGTCTTGGCCGTCAGGTCCTCTGCGTCGTACCGGTTTCCCGTTCGATAGAAGACATACTGATATATCTTGTCAACATACATCTCATAGAGGACGCCAAAAGCCTCTGGATCCTCCTTGGCCCTTTCGACCAGCTTCTCTTCAGTGTCGCCCAAGCTGCAACTCCATCTCGCCTGGGAGCGTCCTCACAAATAGAACACTCGCCAGCCAATGCAGTTACGAGTCGGAACACAGGTGACAAACGCCCGGCATCCATCACTATCGGAGGTAGCAGCACACGATTCCTGTCGTGCTCAGACTCTTCAACTGCGAATATTGCCTGCGACTGAGGTCACTCCTCCAGAACCCGGGCTCAGCCACCACCAGGTACCTGAAGTACGTGAGCAGCGGCACGCTGGTAAGCAGGACACTCGCCCGCGGGGGATCGTGGCGATGAGAACCGTGTTTCGGCACCGTCTCCGCCCCTTCACGTGCGAGAGCACCGCAGGACCCGATGGAACAGGGAGGTCGCCAACGCAGTGCGTGTACAGAAAAGCCCCCGTAGCCGACCCATGCCCGTGAAAGCACGCGATCGTCCATGCCCACAAGCCATGAGACGCCACATCAATGTCGCGCTGTGCTACAAGTATAGCACATCAGAGTAGCCCGAGCAATCATGCATGCCGATTGTAGCCTTTCTTTGCGCGCGGTGTTATAATGGGCAGACTTAGTCATCATAGGAGGTGTTCCATGGCGGACGCAAAACAAAACGGTGACCGCGTGGTTGTCACCGGACTGGGCGCGATCACCCCGCTGGGCAACGACGTCGAGAGCTACTGGGCTGGTGTGGCAGCCGGTGAATCAGGAGTGGACTACATCACCCACTTCGATGCCACAGACTGCCCCGCTAAGATCGCTGCGGAGGTGAAGGGGTTTGACCCCTTGGACTACATGGACCGCCGCCACGCCAAGCGGAGTACCCGTTTCATACAGTTCGCCAGTGCCGCCGCCAACATGGCCCTCAAGCACGCGAGGCTGGACCTAGCCAAGGAGGACGCCACCAGGGTGGGTCTGGAGATAGGGAGTGCCGTGGGGGGCATAGGCGCGATCGAGGAACAGGCACACATCCTCAAGGAGCGCGGCCCTCGACGTATCCAGCCGACGGTGCTGCCGGCCGTCCTGCTCAGCATGGCGCCATGCCAAATGGCGATATCGCTGGGCATCAGGGGCCCGGCTTCGTCGCCGGTAGCTGCCTGTGCGACCGGTGTCGTAGCTATTGGAGAAGCCATGCGTCGCCTGCAACGTGGTGAAGTTGATATGATGATCGCGGGCGCCTCGGAGTCTGCCGAGTCGCCGCTGGCCCTCGCCGCCCTGGCTCGGCTTGGTGCCTTGTCTCCCAACGACCATGACCCTCAGGGTGCCTGCCGTCCTTTCGACGCAGAGCGGGACGGCTTTGTGATGGGTGAAGGCGCAGCAGTCCTGGTCTTGGAAACCCTGCGCCATGCGGCGAAGCGAGGCGCTCGCGTTCTCGGCGAGATCCTGGGCTACGGGTTCACCTCTGATGCCTACCACCTGGCCGCTCCCGATCCCGATGGCAACGGATCGGCGCGAGCGATCGCGCTGGCCATCAAGGACAGCGGCCTGAGCCCGGACGATGTGGACCACATCAGCAGTCACGGGACAGGCACCAGGCTGAACGACGCGGCCGAGACCAAAGCCATCAAAGCGGTCTTCGGCCAGAAAGCCCACTCCATACCGGTCAATTCCGTCAAGTCCATGGTCGGGCACCTGCTTGGGGCAGCAGGCGCGATCTCGGCCATTACTGCCATAAAGACTATGGAGAAGAGTCTCATACCTCCAACCATCAATCTACACACGCCCGATCCCGAGTGCGATCTGGACTACGTTCCTCTGGCGGCCCGCGCGACCCGGGTGGACACCGTTCTGGTCAACGCCCTGGGCCTCGGCGGACAGAACGGCGCGCTGATCATCCGCAAATTCGACGAAGCGTTTGCCTGACCACCCCTTCTGTGCTACACTAGCCATAGAATCGTAGAACGGACGTACGAGGGCACTGTGAGACACACTCTGGCAATTGCCGCCACCTTGGTTCTGTTGCTTGCTCTGTGCACAGAGGTGCTGGCAGCGGCGCCGGCGCCGCAGGATCAGCTATACGAAATAGCCTCTCCCCGACCCAACGCGGAGGTTCGGGGCAGCGTCGAGATCGTGGGCAGCGCTCGCACACCAGGTTTCGACTTCTACAAGGTCGAGTACGCATCTTCCGCGACGCCGGACATCTGGGTCGTGATAGGAGACCTCCACCGTCAGGAGAAGGCGAACGAGCGACTCGAGACCTGGCATACCTCGGCGCTTCCCGACGGCGCCTACTTCCTGCACTTGATCGTCGTCATACAAGACGGCAACTACATCGAGACGGAGCGCATACCCGTGCGGGTGGTCAACACGCAGCCACAGGCCACACCCACGCCTGAGGAGTCGCCAACGCCCACTCTCACTGTCGTGATTCCCACTCCCACCACGGCCATTGTGGAGCAGCCAACGGTGGTGCGCACCAGCCCCACCGCGACGGCGCCGCCAGAAGTGTCCCCTGCCCCACCTCCAGAAACGGGCGAAACCGTATCCATTCCGAGCATGGGGGTGTTTGTGCGGCAATGCCTCTTCGGGGCGTTCGCTGCAGCGGTGCTGTTCATCTTCGTGGGCGTAGTCTTCCTGCTGCGGCGCTTCATCTGAAGCGCCAGCTTCTCTACTATAGCGCTGCTAGACTGCTCAGGGGCTGGTGATGCGACCAGCCCCTCGTGTTTGATAGAGCAGCAGGCGCTCCAGGAAAGCAACATGCTGCGAAGGATTCTGAGAAAGCACGATGATGGAATAGTGGAGGGGACCAGACTGATCGTCGGTTTGGGCAACCCTGGTAGCGAACACAGCAAGAACCGCCACAACGTTGGCTTCCAGGTGCTCGAGAGGCTGGCCAGCCAGTACCGGCTAAGCTTTGACCGTCTCGAGTTCAAGGGTCTGCTGGCCCGAGGGGAGATCGAGGGAGAGCCAGTGATCCTGCTCAAACCACTCTCCTACATGAACCAGAGCGGCGGTGTTGTGAAGCCGGTGATGTCGCGCTACAAGATCAGGCTGGGCGACTTGCTCCTGATCTATGACGATCTGGATCTGACTTTGGGTAAGACCCGCATCCGCGCAAGCGGCGGCTCGGCCGGGCATCGTGGGATGAAGTCCATCATCTCCTCGCTGGGAACCGATGGAATGGCGCGCCTACGCATCGGGATCGGAAGGCCCTCCGGAGGGCCTCCTGAGGAGTACGTGCTCCAGGATTTCTCTCTTGAGGAGAGCATCATCATGGAAACGGCCTATGAGAAGGCCGTGGCCTGCGTGCTGTTCTTCATCCGGGAGGGCATCGACGTTTGCATGAACGAGTACAACTAGAGGTGCGGCTTGCGACTGTCTGGTCTGGTGCCCCTGATTGGGGACTTGCGTGGCTATGGAGAGCTCACTAGGGCCCTGAAGTCACTCTCACGCGAGAAGCCTCCAGCCCTTGCTCTCAACGTCCTGGAGGCGGCGCGACCATACCTTCTGGCTGGCCTGCGCAGCGATCTCGTCCTTCCCCTGATGATCGTCACCTCACGTCGCGATCGGGCCCGCGAGGTTTACGAGCAACTGAAGATCTGGTCGCCGTCCCCGGAAGGACTGATTCTCTTTCCCGAACCGGACGTTCTGAGCTATGAGAGGATCCCCTGGGATAGAGTCATCGCCCGGGATCGCCTGGCTACCCTGACCTCGCTGGCGACTGCTGGCCCGCCGGAGAACGGTCAGCCGCTCGTCGTCATCGCCTCGGTCCGAGCTCTGCTTCAGAAAACCATCCCCCGGGACCGCTTCGTGGAAAACCTCACAACCCTGCGGGGCGGTCAGAGAATGAGCAGAAGGGCGCTACTGAAGAGACTCCGCGGCCTCGGCTACGAACGTACCACCGTGGTAGAAGAGCCGGGTGACTACAGCGCCAGAGGGGGCATAGTCGATGCCTTCTCTGCGCACCGTGGGCGGCCGGTGAGGATCGACTTCTTCGGCGATGAGATCGAGTCCCTGCGGCTCTTCGACCCCGCAACTCAGCGCTCCATCGCTACGGTGGACTCGGTCACTCTCGCACCTGCCCGGGAGGGGTTCCTGCCAGACGCCAGCTCTCCACCTGGCATCGAACGACTCGATCTCACGTCGTGCCACCGCGAGGCAGCGAGGGAGTTCGAAGCAGACCTGGAGGCCCTCCTCAACGGGGAGCCGCTCGACTCCTTGGAGTTCTACTTGCCCTACCTCTACGAGCAGCCGGGCATCTTGCTGCACTACCTGCCAACGGAAACACTCCTGGTGCTGGAAGATCCTGTCGGCCTGGAAGCCACCGTGACGAACCTCCAGATACAGAACACCGGCCTCCGGCATGACTTGATACAACAGGGTGAACTGCCCAAGGGCGTCCAGCCTCCCCACTTCACCTGGACCGCCCTGCAGAAGGCCTTCGGCGAGTGGCCCACACTTGAGTTTCGCTACGTCGAGGACTCGGAATGGGCCATCAACGAGGGCTTCCTGCCGGGCACCCCCTTCGCGGGCCGCCTCCAGGACGTGATCGCGGACTCGGTCCAGATGACCGACAAGAAGTGGCAGGTGATCATGGTGTCGCGACAGACTCCCCGGCTAGCCGCGCTGTGCGAGGAATGGGGCATCACCGTGGGAGAGGTCGAAGAAGTCACGGAACCTCCTGCCGAGGGAAGTATGACGCTCATCGGAGGAAGCCTGGCCTCCGGCTGGCAGATGAGACACGACGATGAGCGGCGGACGGTCCTGCTCACCGATGGAGAGATCTTTGGCTGGGTCAGGCCGGAGCCGCGCCGCCCCCACCGCCCCAAGCCTCTGCCCCCTGAGGCCTTCTTCTCAGACATCAAACCTGGTGACTATGTGGTACACATGGAACACGGCATAGGCATCTTCCAGGGTCTGGTGCAGCTGGCCGTGGATCAAGCCCATCGCGAGTATCTGCAAGTGGACTACGCGCAGGGAGACAGGCTCTTCGTGCCCACTTATCAGGGCGACCGCCTCAGCCGATACGTAGGTGCAAAGGCTCAACCGCCTCGTATCGATCGTCTGGGCACCGCGAACTGGTCTCGAGTCAAGGAGAGTACCAAGCGGGCAGTAGAGGAGATAGCCAGAGACCTCCTGCAGCTATACTCCATCCGAGAGGTGGTCACAGGTTACGCCTTCTCCCCAGACACGCCCTGGCAGAGCGACCTGGACGCATCGTTCCCCTACGTGGAGACCGACGACCAGGTGCGAGCTATAGCAGAGGTGAAGAGAGACATGGAGAAGCCAAGGCCCATGGACCGGCTGGTGTGCGGCGACGTGGGCTACGGCAAGACGGAGGTCGCACTGCGTGCTGCGTTCAAGGCGGTGATGGACAGCAAGCAGGTTGCCCTCCTCGTCCCCACGACGGTCCTGGCCCAGCAGCACTACCGTACTTTCAAGGAAAGGCTGGCGCCGTTCCCTGTACGGATGGAGATGCTGTCCCGCTTCAGAACGCGCAGCGAGCAAGAGACGGTACTGGAGGGCCTCAAGCAGGGCACGGTAGATATAGTCGTGGGAACCCATCGGCTCCTTCAGAAAGACGTCGGTTTCAAGGACCTGGGGTTGCTGATCATCGACGAGGAACAACGCTTCGGCGTGGACCACAAGGAGCGACTGAAGCAGATGCGACGCGAGGTCGATGTGCTGACCCTCACCGCCACACCAATCCCGCGAACCCTGTACCTCTCGCTGTCCGGGGCGAGGGACATGAACACCATTGACACCCCGCCGGAGTACCGTTTGCCGGTCGTCACTCGAATCGCGGCCTACGAAGAGGCGCTCATTCGCCGGGCCATCCTGCGAGAGATCGACCGCGGAGGACAGGTTTACTTCGTACACAACAGAGTGCGCGGCATACAGCAGATCGCCAACCGCCTGCGCAAGCTGATCCCCGAGGCGGACATCGTCGTCGGGCATGGCCAAATGGACGAAGGCTCGCTGGCCGAAGTGATGAACGAATTCGCCTCGGGTGCCCACGACGTCCTGGTGTGTACGTCCATCATCGAGAGTGGAATAGACATCCCCAACGCCAACACCCTCATCATCAACCGGGCTGATCGTTTCGGGCTGGCGCAGTTGTACCAACTACGGGGGAGAGTGGGACGCAGCAGCGTGCGAGCCTATGCCTATCTGCTCTACGACGGAGATGCACCTCTCAGCGATGACGCCCGCAAGCGGTTGGAGACCATCAGAGAGGCGAGCGAGCTGGGAGCGGGCTTCCGGATCGCCATGCGAGACCTGGAGATCAGGGGGGGTGGCGACGTCCTCGGCACCAAACAACATGGCCACATTAGCGCGGTGGGCTTCGACCTGTACTGCCGCCTGCTGGCCAAGGCCGTTCAAGACGTTAAAGAGGCGGAGCAAGAGACACCTCACGAGGGCAAACCACCGCCTGCCGGGAGAGGCTGGGCTCTTCCTGAGGCCACCGGGCCCACCATCGGACTACCCCTCGATGCCCTGCTACCTCAGGAGTACGTGCCCGAGGCCGAACTCAGGTTGGGGATATACCGCCGCATGGCTTCCCTGACGACCGGCGACGAGATAGACCGCATCCATCAGGAACTGGAGGATCGTTTCGGGCCGCTGCCCGAGGAGGCGGAGAACCTCATCTATCTCTTGCGGCTCAAGGTCCTGGCCACGGTCGCGGGCGTGGAGATCGTCACCACTGAGGAAAACAAGCCCGCCATTGGATTGGGCACCATAGCAGAGGTGAAGCGGCGTCGAGCCGAGGGACGCTTGCCCTCAGAAGCAAGAGTGCTCGATGATCGCCTGGTGCTGCCCACCTCCCTCGACCACGAGGGCTGGCGGCGCCAGTTGGAGGAGACGCTCAAGGCCATGGCCCATTGACACCAGTGCACTGGAGCCATCGTATCCCCAGGAGTCAAGGCGAACAACGGGCTGGCTTACCCCGCGTCCCATAGTCCGTCTCCGCCAAGACCATGGGATCAGACGCCGTGCTGCGCCAACTGCCCTGCCTCTCGCGCAGCACGCCTGCCCTGCTCAGTAAGTGTCCAGATCTGGTCCGATCCACCGCTCAAGCAATGATCCTCCACAGGGCAGGCTTTGCACCCCTCTCCGCAGGACCCGGCCACAGGCCTCAAATAACCCAACCGGGCAAGGTGCTCGACCATTTGCTGCACCAGTTCCTGGTCAACGCCCAACCCGCGCGCCAGGTCGCCGTAGCTGACCGCGCCACTCTGCCCCAATATCACCAGTAGCCTCTCCAGCATCCCTCTCGCCCAGCCCCCCGATCTATGTAAGCAGAACGGCTACTCGATAGACCATAATCGCTGCCCCGAAAGAGACCAGGCAAAGGTAGAGAAAGTTGAACAGAGTCCACCTCACGGAGTTCGTCTCGTTGAGAATGGAAACCACGGTCGCCACGCAAGGGACGAAGAGCATCTGAACCACGAGGAAGCTCAGAGCTGCAGCGGGAGTGAGGACCCCCCGCAGCGTGCCAGCCAGGCTCGTCTCGGCAGCAGTCCCGTACAGCACTCCCAGGGAGGCAATGGAGTTCTCCTTGGCCACGAAACTTGTGAGCAGGGCCACCATCATCTCCCAGCTTAACCCCATCAGCGAGCCGATGGGAGCCAGCAGCCGCCCTACTCCAGCCAGGTAGCTGGTCTCTATCTCGCCGGTGGGCAGCGCCGATAGTGCCCACAAAACCACTGACACCACGAGAATGACGGTCCCCGCGCGC
>DATKVP010000284.1:0-9953 GCA_035530015.1 Anaerolineae bacterium
GGGCATCGACGTGGTGAATCTGGCCAACAACCATCAGCTGGACTATGGTGAGGAGGGATTCGTGCAGACCCTGGAGGCGCTGCGCGAAGCTGGCGTGGCCCACGTAGGAGCAGGGCTTTCTTACGAGGAAGCGCACACCCCGCTGGTCTGGGAAGCGAAGGATAGGAGAATAGCGTTTCTCGCCTACGCCGCCGGCCGTTGGGAGGGATCCTTCGAGCTGCCCACGAGGGAGCTGATCTCGTTCGCGGAGCGGGCGACCATTCGAGAGGACGTGCAACGGGCCGGGGAGCTGGCGGACCTGGTGGTGGTGGTCATGCATTTGGGCACGGAGTATCAACTGTATCCCGATGAGGAGCAGCTAGCAGTATCCAGGGCCGCCATTGAGGCTGGCGCGTGCCTGGTCATAGGACATCATCCCCACGTGGTGCAGGACGTCGAACCGTACCGCGGAGGGTTCGTGGCCTACAGCCTGGGTGACTTCATCTTCGACATCGACGTCGGGGAAGGAGCACGCTACGGATCCATACTTCGGGTGCTGCTTGGAGAGGACGGCGTGGAGGCAATCGATTTGGTTCCTGTGCAAATCGTGGATGACGTGCAGCCGCGCTTCCTGGCCGGCGAAGACGGTCTTCCCCTGGTCACAGAGGTGTTCAGAGTTACTCCGAGATAGTCACGTTCTGTATGGAGTGTGGGATCGTCGGTCATACCAGAAGCCATGGGGGAAGGCGATGCCGCTGCAAGCCAGCTTCCGCCGAACCGAGGGCCTGCCTCCGAGCGCCAGGCATGCTTGTGCGAAGGTCTTCCAGTGCGCGGGAAAGTGACCATCGACTGGTTTGACCGCAGCATAGGGCTACACTACAATATGCCGGAAGTCACGCGGAGGCGGGGCGATGGCCAAACTCGGCCAGTTGTTCAAAGAGGCGAGAGAGAGAAAGGGCAGCTCCTTTCGGGAGATAGAGGCTGCCACTGGCCTGTGGCCAGAATACGTCAGGGCCCTCGAGAAAGGGGACTACTCAAAGTTCGCGAGCACAGGCCACCTCAGGAGCGCGTTGCGACTCTATGCGCGCTACCTGAACTTGGATGTGAGAGAGGTTCTTGCCCTCTGGGAGCAGACGTCATCCAACCAAAGGCCTGCCGCGCGTGAAACACGGGGCGAGTCGCCGGGGGCCTGGTACCAGACCCTGACGATAGCGTTGGCGGCCCTGCTCACTGTTGGCGTCTGCGCCGTGGCGGGGTTCTACACCTATCAGTGGCTGCGTTCGCGTGGGGCCACCGAGGGTGTCTCCGGGGCCACGGGGCCAGGCGGCACAATCCTTCTGCCGTCGCCGACCCCTGTTCCATCCCCATCGGTCTATCTGCCCATCAGCAGCACCTCGATACCACGCTACGTGATCACAGTTACGCTGGACTATGCCGGTCACAGCCTCGTCGCCCAGGAGAGGATAGACTATGCTAATCGTACCGGGGAGATGCTGAGCGAAATTGTGCTCAATGTATTCCCAAACCACGAGCCCGACGTCTTTACCCTGAATAGTCTCAGTCTAGAATTCGGCACCGGCCCGATGCCAGCGGCGCACAGCCTGGAGGGCATGATCTTGCACGTGCCTCTTCCGGAAGAACTGGGACCCGGGCAGGTGGGAACGCTGTTCCTCGATTTCACCTTGGACCTGCCTTACATAAACCCACAAGACAGCTTCACCGCTGGCAGCCTGGGCTGGTCGGAGCGCGCTGTTGATGTCGGCCACTGGTATCCTGCCTTGGCCCCTCTCTTTCCCGGAGAGGGTTGGTACACCTTCGACTACTATCCCATCGGGGATCCGTACGTGATGGAAGAAGCAGAGTACGACGTCCGCATCCGTGCCCCCGAAGGAGTGATCCTGGTGGGCGGTGGAGAAGAAGAGCAGGAGGGGGAGGTTTGGCGCTATCGTATGCCGCAGGCCCGTTCCTTCGCCTTCGCCGCCAGCGACCAGTACGTCTCTCACAGGATCGATGCCGCGGACGTCACCGTGATCTCCTACTACTTCCCAGAGCATGAGCTCGCCGGGCTGGATGTCGCTCAAGTGGCCGCCGAAGCGCTGGAGACGTACGGCGAGGAATTCGGCGTGCCGTACCCCTACGGATACTACCGGGTGGCAGAGAGCGAGTTCGCCGGCGGGATGGAGTTCTCCGCGGTCTCCTTCCTGGGCTCTCTGTGGTACGAGACATACCCAGGAGGTGTGCGGTCGCAGTTGATCGCCTTGCTGGTGCACGAGGTGTCTCACCAGTGGTGGTACGGCCTGGTGGGGAGCGACCAGGTGAAGCAGCCGTGGCTGGACGAAGCCCTGGCTACCTTCAGCGAGTCGGTCTTCTATGAGCTGAGGTATCCTCACGATGCTCTGTGGTTGTGGGATTTCGAGGTCCTGAACTGGCCGCGGGGGGGACCCATAGATGGCGCTATCTACGACTATGCGGACGAGGCCTCGTACATGAATGCGGTGTATCGCAGGGGTGCATTGTTCCTCGCCGATCTGCGACAGGCTGTGGGGGCCCAGCATTTCCAGGAGTTCCTTAGGGACTACTGTCAGACGCAGAGCCACGCGCTCGGCTACTCCGCGGATTTCTTCACTGTCCTCTCGCGACACACGGACGAAGACCTGTCGACGCTCCTGGAGGAGTACTTCGCCCAGTCGCCTGACGAGGGAGCACCGTGAATGTGCGGGTGCGGCGGATCCTCTGTCTCGCTGCGCTGTGCTTCCTTGTGCTGACCATCCCCTCGGCATGCGGCCCAGACGCGGTCGGGCCTGGGACCGCAGCCGGGCGCGAGTTACCCGCCGTTACCTCCGTTCTTGCGCCCGTTCCGTGCCTGGCGATCCAGCGCGATCTGTGGCAGGAGGAAGAGGAATTCTTCACTGCTCTCCAGCGGCGGTATCCGTTTTGTTTGGCGGGCCCCGTAGAGAACGGCGCCCGGGCGATGGGACTCCTCGACGCTGGCCAGACCGAACTGGGCGTCGTTAGTGGCCCAGCGCCCGAGGTCGGCGCCGCGCTGCTACGTAGTGAACCCTACGTTCTCGTCGGCCACGTGACCAGTCCCCTGGAGGACGCTCCGCTTCAGTGGTTGCAGGGTCTTTTCAGCGAGGGAGGCGAATACCGGCCAGTAGTGCTGGGCGACGGGCTGGCGACCATGGAACTCCTGGGCATCGATCATCTCGAGCCCGAGGCGCTCCACGTTTCCTCTTGGGCGGAGGCCAGAGAAATGGTGCAGGCCAGCAGCCGGCTCGTCTCACTGCTGCCCTGGAGAGAGGTAGGGTTCCGGGTTCGCGCCCTGCCCATCGGCGGGGGAAGCCTGCTCTTCTTGGACCTGGATGACTACCCGCATCAGCGACGCTGGTGGCTGGTGGGCGACCTGGACGCGCATCCAGAGCTATCCCAAGCTCTTCGTGAGGGGCTGCGCGCCGGCGTGGAACCTCTGGTGAGCCTGGTGGCGGTGGGCGACGTGATGCTGGGGCGTGGTGTAGGTAGCCTCATCGCGGCCAACTCACCATCCTACCCTTTCTACGCGACGAGGGACCTGACGAGTCAGGCAGACATCTCCTTTGGCAACCTGGAAAGCCCCATCACTACGCGAGGGTTCCCGCAGGGGGGAATCGCCCTGCGCAGCAGGTCTGAGGTGACTGAGGGTCTTAGCTATGCGGGCTTCGATGTCCTGTCATTGGCAAACAACCACACCGACGACTACGGGGCCGTCGGTTTGCTGGACACGATGTCGCACCTGGACGGCGAAGAGATCGCCTTCGTGGGTCTGACCCCTGACGACGATGAGGGTCAAGTGGCGCTGACGCGTGAAGTGAACGGTCTGAGGATCGCGTTCCTGGCGTACAACCACGTTGGGCTTCCTTGGGAGGCCGTCACAGGTGAGGGCGTCAGCGGACCCGCGTGGCTCGAGCCGGAGTTGGCCTATGCAGACGTCTCAGAAGCCGCTCAGGATGCTGACTTCGTGGTGGTGTCCCTGCACTGCGGAGAGGAGTATACGCCCCTGCCCGATGAATTTCAGCAGCAGGTGGCGCTTGGTATGCTGGACGCAGGTGCCGGTCTGGTTCTCGGACACCATCCTCACGTGATGGGAGCAGTGGCTTTCGAAGAACTGGGCTTCGTGGCCTATAGCCTGGGCAATTTCGTGTTCGATCAGCCCTTCTCTGAAGAGACGCAGCAGGGATTGGTCCTTCTTGGCCTGATAGATCACAGTGGTCTGAAGCAGATACAACTGGTTCCAGTGCAGATCGAGGCTGGGCAGCCCAGCGTGCTCCCTCCAGCGGAGGCTAGATCCGTCCTCTCCAAAGTCTTCGAGGTCAGTGCTGCGTGGCGTGAGTTTCCTGGGGAGGTGCGGACGCCGATGGATCGAGCCGATCAATCCAAGGGGCTGGAGATGGTGTGGTCTCTCGCGTTGCGAGACCGGGGGAGGGACGTTCGCACATGCGATCTGGACGGGGACCAGAGGCCCGAGATCGCCCTGGGCACAGGATCGCCAGGGGGCCCGAGTGCCATCTACGCACTTGATGCTGATGGATCGGTCAGGTGGGAGAGCGGTCTTCAAGGGCAGGTGAATGATCTCGAATGTGGAGACGTAGATGGCGACGGCACGCACGAGATCGTGGTGGCATCGGGCCTGCTCGACGAACCGGGAGAGGTGGTCACGCTGGATACGCAGGGGCAGGTTCGGTGGCGCTTCGGTACGGAAGCCAGTGTACTGGACGTAGCGCTTGGCGGCGCAAGTGACAACGGTGCGTCGCCTGTTGTCGCTGGAGAGTGGGGCGCCTTTGGGGATACCAGCTATGCTCTGAACGGTGATGGGAGTCTGCGATGGAAACATCCGACGGATGGGTCTGTGCAGTGTGTACAGGTTGGTGATCTCGATGGAGACGGGAACCAGGAGGTGATCGCGGGGGCCGAGGACGTGTACGTGCTGAACAGTGACGGGGTGTTGCTCTGGAGGTACCCCACCACAGGTTACGTGCGCTACGTGACCTCCGGGGAGCTGGCCGACGGCCGATCTAGGCTGGTTCTGGCGTTAACCGGCTACCCTCAACCTTCAGTATTGGCCCTGGACCCTCACGGACATCTGGCCTGGCGATTCGACCTCCAGGCAGCTCCCACCGCTATCCCCCTGGTTGACACAGACGACGACGGTGAGCAGCGTTTGCTGGTAGGATCAGCAGACGGGACTCTGTACATTCTGGCCATGGATGGCTCGTTGCACTGGCGAGCTCAGGTGGATGGTCCGGTAAGCGATGTGGCCCTGGGCGACGTGGACGCGGATGGTTTCAGCGAGGTGGTGGTAGGGACGGGAGACTCGTTCTCCTCCGGAGGGATCTACGTTCTGGACATTGCCACTGGCGCTGTGCTAGGATTCTATGAGGGAGGGGATGCGGTTGGCGCGTTGGATGTTGCAGAGATGGATGGAGAGGTAGGGGATGAGATAGTGTCCCTTTCAGCTGGCGGCGAAGTCACACTCCTGCAGTGGGGCCCGGGGTGACCAGGATGCGGGTTTCGTTGGGCTGGATCCTTGGTCTCGCCCTCGTCTCCATACTGGCCGGGTGCGGGCAGGCAGGGGTCCCTACTCCGACCGAACGGACAAGCGGTGCGACGGTGTGTTCACTCCCTAGTCCGACAGCGCGAGTCACAGACACCGCGACCATTGCGCCCACTGAGACGGCTACGCCGTCACTCCAAGGGTCCGAGTTGTTGGGGAAGTCGTGGGAGGGACATCCCATAGTTGCGCATCGCTTTGGCACCGGTCCCCGCAAGGTGGTTCTCGTGGGAAACATCCACGGGGGCACCGAGGTGAATACTCATCAGCTGGCGCAGGAGATGATCGCCTACTTCCAGGAGAATGCGGACGAGATGCCACCTGAGGTCACCCTGTGGATCATACCCACCGCCAATCCAGATGGACTGGAGAACGACACACGCTGCAATGCGCACATGGTGGATCTCAACCGCAATGCGGACACGGATAGTGACTCGTGTGTGGAGAACGATTGGGCTCAGGACACGTATACGACAGAGACGATCATCGAGGGTGGTGGTGGACCCTATCCTTTCTCTGAAGTGGAGGCGCAGCTGCTCCGAGATTTCGCTGGGGATGCCGAGGTGGCCATATTCTATCACAGCATGGCGGGCATGATCTTTGTCACCTCCTGCGCCGATCATGCTCCTTCTGAGGGGTTGGCTCGGCGGCTGTCCGAGGCCACAGGCTATCCCTTCGCCGAGGAGGGCTGGGCGTCCTACCCGGTGACAGGAGCCATCGTGGACTACCTGGCCTACCACGGTGTGGCCGCAGTGGAGGTGGAACTGACGACGAAGGTGGACACCGAATTCGAGAGAAACCTGGCCGGTGTGAGAGCGGTCCTACAGTCGCTGGACGAGATAGCTTCCTCGCACTGAGCCACAGCACCGCTGCCGTTTGATTGGGAGGTCTGAGGAACATGGAACTGGTACGTCAGGAGGATCTGCCTGAGGGCTACCGGTCTGGATTCGTGGCCGTCCTGGGAAAGCCGAATGTGGGCAAGTCGACCTTGATCAACAGCTACGTGGGCCAGAAGGTAGCCATCGTCTCTCCCAAGCCTCAAACCACTCGCCGCAGGCTGCGGGGGATACTGACCTTGCCCGCCGCGCAGATCGTGTTCGTGGACACCCCTGGCGTCCATGAGCCTCGCCACAAGCTTGGCGAATACATGGTGGAGACCGCGGTAAGGGCGATTCCCGACGCCGATGTAGTGTTGTTCATGGTGGATGTATCGGGACCGCCCGGGGACGAAGACCAGAAGCTGGCCAAGTTGATCGAGGAACGTGCGGCCAGCCCTCGTATTCTGGTCATGAACAAGGTCGACCTCATCTCGCCGGCAGACGCAGAGGTCCGCCGGGAGGCGTATCTGGGTCTGGTCGACTGCCAGCAGTCGATCATGCTGTCAGCCACGGAGGGCCGTAACCTGGACCGGCTGCTTGACCTGATCATTGAGTACCTGCCCCCTGGCCCTCAGTTGTATCCACCGGAGCAGGTCACCGACCAGTCTCTCCGCTTCATGACCGGGGAACTGATCCGGGAGCAGGTTCTGCACCATCTGCACCATGAGGTGCCTCACGGTATCGCAGTCGTGGTGGAGGAGTTCAAAGAGCAGCGTGAGGATTTGACCCATATCGAAGCCACCGTCTATGTGGCCAAGGACAGTCAGAAGGGCATCGTGATCGGCAAGGGCGGGAAGATGCTCAAGCGCATAGGCCAGGCAGCCAGGGGGGAGATAGAAAGCCTGGTGGATAACCAGGTGTACCTCGAACTCTGGGTCAAGGTCCGCAAGAGCTGGCCGCGTGATGAGGCGGCGCTGCGCCACCTGGGCTTTGTATTGCCCAGGGGGAGCGGAGATGGGTGATTCGGACACGGACCGCCTCCTGAACGCGGACGAGGTTCTGTAGGCCACCTATCTCGACACCAGTGTTGTGGTTTGTGCAGTCACCACGCCGCTCTGCCTCGTGGAGGGATACACTGACTCCCTGGATCTGGTCGCGGACTGCCCTGTGTCACGCGATCTATCCATGGGGTGTGCGAAAATGACTTGGGAGACGCCAGGGGAGAGCGACGTTGCGCTGGGTGCCGAGGGGGGTACGTGCGTAGACAACCAACGCGCGGCCTGCTATAATGCCGGCGTGGCAGCCGGACATCTTGCTGGTCGTATCTGGCAAGGACTTGCTCATGGCCGGGGGAGGAGGATGATCGCAGCCTGCGGGCTTGACTGTGATGAGTGCGATGTTCGTAGTGCAGCCAGCGGCCGCGAGATCGCGGAGGGCATCGCACAGTGGTTCGAGACAGAGAGAGGCATAGAGATGGACCCCCGGAAGCATTCGCCGTGACGGTTGCAGGGGCGACAGGGAGAGACTTTGGTCTCCCTAGTGTTGGATACTGAAGTGCTGTGTTGACGAAAGGAAGCTGGAATCCTGTAGCGTGTGCCAAGGTGGTTGCTGCCAAGCACTCGAGGAACAGGCAACGACAGGTCTGAGATACAATGACGCTCTGGAGAGGCTCAAAAAGATGAAGATTGACCGAGAGAAGGCCTGGGATCTGGTGACTGAGTTCACCGAGAGCCAGAACCTGGTCAGACACATGCTGGCGGTGGAGGCAGCGATGCGCGCCTATGCCCGCAAGTATGGGGAAGACGAGGAGCTGTGGGGTATCGTGGGGCTGGTGCACGACTTTGACTACGAACAGAGCCCTGATCTTAGCGTGGAAGGGCACCCTGTTACCGGTGCCAAGATTCTTCGGGATAGGGGATGGCCGGAAGAGATAGCCCGGGCTATGTTGTCCCACGCCAGTGAGTACACAGGTGTCGCTCAAGAGTCGCGTATGGAGAAGGCGCTCTATGCTGTGGACGATCTGACGGGCTTTCTGGTTGCGGTAGCTCTCGTGCGTCCCAGCAAGAGCATTGGCGATGTGAAGCCCAAGTCAGTGCGAAAGAAATGGAGGGACAAGGCTTTTGCCGCTGCGGTGAATCGGCAACAGATCGAGGAGGCCGCAGCGGAACTGGGTGAGGACCTCAACGATCACATTCTGATTGTGCTCGACGCGATGAAGGAGATCGCGCCGGAGCTGGGACTGGCTGGAGAATAGACGGGGCGGGTCTCAGACCCGCCGGCGCGCCGATGTCCCCGGTTTGTCTCGCTCAAGCGTGCCCCTATCCCTTGATCACGCCGATGGGAACTAGCCTGGCTACCTTGTGAGCGATGCCGGCACCTGTCACCACATCCACAACCCTCTCGACGTCCTTGTAGGCCGCCGGCGCCTCCTCCGCTAGGCCGGACATGCTGCCCGCTTGCACGGTGATGCCCTTCCCTCGCAGATCGCGCATAAGGTCCTCTCCCCAGATCTGCTTCTTCGCCCTCGTGCGGCTCATCACCCGACCTGCTCCGTGGCAGCAGGAGCCGAAGGTGACTTCGCGGGCTTTGTCGGAGCCAGCAAGCACGTAGGAGGATGTGCCCATGCTGCCAGGGATCAGGACTGGCTGCCCCACACCCTGGTAGGTCGCCGGTAATTCCTTTGAGCTTGGCCCCAAGGCGCGGGTGGCGCCCTTCCTGTGGATGACGAGCTTGGCGTCCTTGCCGGCTATGGTGTACCTTTCTACCTTGCCGATATTGTGGGCCACGTCGTAAACCTGCGTCAACTCCCAGGACCGCAGCTTGCCCGCCAGCGCTTCCTCAAAGGCGCGGCGCACCCAGTGCGCGATGACGTGCCTGTTGGTCCAGGCGAAGTTGGCAGCCGCTGCCATGGCGGCGAAGTAGTCCTGCCCCTCTGCTGAGCCAAAGGGTGCGCACACCAACTCCCGGTCCGGAAGCGCTATTCCATACTTCTTGATGGCTCCCTGTAGGAGTCTGACATAGTCGCTGCATACCTGGTGGCCCAGACCGCGAGATCCACAGTGGATCTGCAGGGCGATGCACCCCTTTCGGAGCCCGAACACACGGGCGACTTCTTCGTCGTAGACCTCTTCAATCTCATCGATCTCCAGGAAATGGTTGCCTGAGCCTAGGGAACCTAACTGGTGGAAACCTCGGTCCTTGGCCTTCTGGCTGACCTTGGAGCCATCAGCGCCGGCCATGCAACCCTCTTCCTCGGTCCGCTCCAGGTCTTGTTTCGTGCCATAACCTTTGGCCACCGCCCAGGCGGCCCCTCTCTCCAGTACGCTGTCCACGTCTCTCTTTGAGATCTTGATACCGCCCTTGCCCAGTCCGGTCGGTACGAGGCGATACATGGTCTGGATCAGGCGGTCGACATAGGGGCTCAGGGCCTCACGCTCGATGTCGGAGGCCAGGACTCGGACGCCGCAGTTGATGTCGTAGCCTATGCCCCCAGGCGAGATGACGCCCTCCGGTGGTTGGGTAGCTGCCACACCGCCGATGGGGAAGCCGTATCCCTGATGGATGTCCGGCAT
>DATKVP010000285.1:0-6183 GCA_035530015.1 Anaerolineae bacterium
CTTCTTGGCCAGATAGACGATGGTCAGCATCAGGGGCACCTCGATCAGCGGCCCAATCACCGTCGATACGGCAACCATCGGCTGCGACGCGAAGGCAGTCAACGCAATGGCAATAGCCAACTCGAAGTTCCGGCCCGTGCAGTGGAAAGAGGTCGTGGCCGAGTCAGCGTAGCAGAACCCCACCTTCCGGCTGACCAGCAGCACGCCGAAAAACAGCACAAAGAAGAAGAGCACCAGGGGCGTCGCCATCAGCCAGATCAGCTCAGGACGCTGCAGGATCACGTCGCCCTGGAGCGCAAACATGACGACCAGCGTCAACATCAGGGCTGTGAGCTGGATATCATCCAGCACGGGGAGCGCCTTCTTCTCAAACCAGGCCTGACCTTTGGCGCGCAACATCCACCGACGGGACAAAGCCCCGGTCAACAGGGGTAGCCCCAGGTACAACACTACACTCTGGGCCACGAGTCCAATGTTGACGGAGACCCGTGCGCCAAGGATCAACCAGATGAAGAACGGGGTGGTAGCCATCTGGATCAGGGAGTTCCACGCCATCAGAACGATGCCCAAAGGACCATTACCCTTCGCCAGGTCGGTCCAGACCAGCACCATGGCGATGCAGGGTGCCACGCCCAGCAGAACAAGCCCCGTCCACAGATCCGGATGGTCCCGCAGAAAGATCCAGCCAAAGAGGTAGAGCAGGAAAGGGTTGAAGGCATAGTTGAAGAAGATTACGATGGCGGCTGCCTTCCAGTCGCGGACAGCGCTGCGGACCTGTCCAAGCTCTAACTTGGTCATCGCTGGATAGATCATCACAAAAAGGCCGAGCGGGATCCCCGGCTTCAAGGCTTTGCCTACCTGTGGCCAGAACTTGCCCAGAAGCAACCCTGCCGCCATGGCCAGGATGATCCATACCGGCAGTAGTCTGCCCACCACGCTGAGACCCGCCTGTTCGCGGGTAGATGCCGTTGCACTATCACTCATCTTGTTTTCTCCCTTCGCAAGATCAAAGGATTCGATGCCCGCTGGACTAGCGTGCATCGAAGGTCTTCTCTCGGCGTTAGTATCTGGAGAGAACCACAGCGCACCATGGGCTGAAGCCTATCTCCTCTGGCGACGCGCATCCGGCCCATCTCCGAACCAATAACACTGTGAACGCCGACCACAGGATCCACGGCATGACACTGGCACTCCTTGCAGACCTCCTGCACTCGTTCGATCTGGAAGACGTGTGATGCCGACAAACATCGACTGGGAGGCAAAGAGATTCAGCGAGGAGAGGTGTTCGACCACCTCTCCTCGCCCTGCTGTTGCATCCGTTGCTGTCGACCTCTCCATTTACATGTGCCTTCCTTCCTACGAATATGCCCTCCAGCCGCTCCGTGCTTGAATCCAATGGAGGCGCGACTCTCTGCCCGGGCCCCCTACCCCTCATCCGGCGCCAGTGCTTGCCTGATCCAGGCGGTCACCTCCTCTGGAGAAGGCAGGCGCCCAGCACATACCAGCTGTTCATTGATCACGAGGCCGGGTGTGCCCATGATGGGGTACTCCATGATCTTTTCGAGCTCGGTTACCTTCTCGAAGTCTGCCTGCACTCCCAGGTCGAGCACTGCTGATCGCGCCAGCTGCTCCAGCTTCTGACAATTGGCACAACCAGGACCCAATATCTTGAGCTTCATCTCTTCTCCTTGCCCAGCTCAGCATGGCCAGGCCCAAACCGAGTATCCATCCAGCGAAGGTGGTCAGAATCGCCACCAGGCCCACGTGCACCAGGGCAGGTCAGCGCTAGGATGTTCGCTGCCGCCCCCACAAGTAGAGAGGTGATGGCTGAACCGAAACCGGCTCCCCTCTTCCAGATCTCCACGAAGAGGGGAAGGACGATGAGATTCCGATCTAGGTAGCGCCCTCGCCTGGCATCCCTTCGTCCGAGGCACCCTCCACCCACGAGATGACCTCCTTTATGGAAGGTATACGCCCCGCGCACACAAGCTGTTCGTTGATCACCAGGCCCGGCGTGCGCATGATCGGGTATTGCTTCATCTCAGCTTGGTTTGTGATGTGCTGGATTGTAGCTTCTACCTCCAGCATCTCCAACGCATCTATGGCGACCTGGCGCATCAAGGAGCAGTTGACACAACCAGGCCCCAGGATCTTGACGTTCACCACTACTCCTCCTAACCCACTCGTATGACAACTCAACAGTGAGAATCAAACAATCGTAATCTCGGGCTCCACAACCACCTCGCCCTTGATGGAGTTGGCGACCAGGCTGTACTTGGTGGCCGATTCCAGAGCCCGTCCTACTCGCTTCTCGTCGCCGTTTCGAATCTTGATTTTGGGCCACAGGGTGACCTTGGTGAATATCTCCGTGCGATCCAGCTCGATCTTCTTCTCGCCCTCGGCCCTGCACTCATAGGAGACAAGATCGATCTTGAATCTCTTCGCCGCCCAGAGGAACATCATCATCACGCATGTGTTCGCTGCCGCCACGAAGGCATCCTCCGGCGTCATGACGCCAGCATGACCATGCGACTCCGGAGGAGCCGAGAAATCCATCTCCGCACCATTGCCGCACTCTAGATGACCCCAGTGCTCGCCCTTCCAGGTCACTGTCGTCTCATAGGTGTACGTGGCCATCTATCCCTCCCTGTCACGGCAGAACTTCTGATACTCTCCGAGGAGGGCCGCCCTGTACGGCTCTTCGGCATCGGCGGCGACGTAGTTGTAGACCTTGATAGCCTTGAGGATCTCTTGATCGACCCCAGGCCCGTCACGGCGCCCCTGCTGGTACAACTGCTCGAAGATGGGCTCCACGGCCACGAGGCCTACTGGCGCACCTCCAATGACCAGCTGAGTTACGGGAATGCCCGGCCCACAACCACATGTGGCCCCGGCAGCGGCTGGCGCACCAGCTGCTGCTTGTGGCGCAGACTCCGCCACACCCTGCGTCCCTCGCAGGAGGTCCACCTCGTGGGCGATCTCTGCTGCCACAATAACCAGCGCTCGTTGGCCGTCCTCATCCAGCTCCCGTCTGTTCTTCCCGGGCGACAGTGCGCGTTCCTCCAGTAATTCGTCCACCACTATGCTGGCAGAGACCGGGCCACTATACTTCTCCGTGGCCCTCTTCGCACAGAGTTTCCCGCAGCCGTCAACGGCGATGGTGGGATAGAAACGGGCGAAGGCCCTTTCTTTTTCGTCTCCGGCCAAGAACAGCGGCAGGCACAGCGTCACGGTGTTCTCAGGCCTGAGCTCCTCCAAGACCGTACGCGCTGCCAGGCGGGAGATCGTTCCCTCGGGCATCTCCTCACCAGCGCAGGCGATGATTCCCACTTTCTTCTCCGGTAAATCGACCATCTGTCCTTCACTCCTTAGTCTTGATCGAATCAACTGCGGCGGCGACCTTCTCTGCCAGGAGCCGGGACAACTTCCGCCCATCCTCGCCCAGGTTCACTACCGAGGGAACCTTTAGATCCCGGTGTTCACGGTATGTATCCACCACCTTGAAGTTGGCTGCACTCTGCCCCCCAGCGCTCTCAACGTTGACCTCAGCGCAGGCTTTGGGACAGCCGTCAATGGTGATCACCGGATGCCCACGGACACGTTCCTTCGCCTCCTCGTCGCCCAAGGTGAGCAGAGAAAGACAAAGGGTATCCGTCTCGCCCGGCCGCATCTCGTCTACGACCACATATGTGGCCTCACGCCCCACCGAGCCGAAGGCCTTTCCGATTCCGCTGCAGGGGATGATCAGCACCTTGTCGTCGTCCGTGCTACTCATCTCTTCTTCGCCTCCTCTTCGGCCTGAGATTGCATGACCGGCAGGTAATCCTCCGCCGTCAGCAGCGTCGTCCGATCACCTTCGAAGTCCGTCATCCGTATGAGAAGGAGCCAGCCCTCGCCGTAGGGATCTTCGTTCACCAGTTCGGGGCTCACGTCCAGTTCCTCATTCCTCACCTCAACGACCCCCGAGACGGGGGAATTGATGGCCACATCCGCCTTGATGGTCTCGATGCTCCCCAATTCTTGCCCGCGTTTCACTTCCGTCTCAGGTTCCGGTAGATTCACGAAGGCCACATCGCCGCTCGACTGCTGGAGGTAGTCGGCAACTCCCACCTTCGCCAGTCCATCCTCGATGGACACCCAAAGGCCCTCCCCATCATACAGATACCCCTTCTTGACTGTGAAGACGAACTTGTCAACCGTGGCCTGTAGATACTCTTCCGCATTCATTCTGCTCCGTCCTCCCACACGGGATCAACCACAATACCCCCTTCGCGGTGCGTCGGTCAGTTCGAGCCAGGCACAAAGGCACTCCTCTAGACTGAACGGGACGCTTCTATCCCTTCTCCTTGTTCACATCGACTCAACCGGTTCCTGCTCGCGGGCTGGATCCCCCTCGCAATCCAGGCACAGGTCGCCTTGCCGGTTGGTCCAGTATTCCTTGCCGCAGCCAGGGCACTGGACCTGCCGCAGCGAGCCCTTCTTGTGCGGCTCAGGCCTCAGTTCAGCGGGCACAGCACTGAAGGGATCGGCGACGCACGAGCAGGGCCCGTCCGCCCTTCTCGCGGCGTCCTCACTTCTGGGTGCGTTGCCCACCCCCCTACGCTACCTCCTCCAGGGCCGCTACCGCCTCGGCGAACTGGTCGCGGGCGATGTGCGCCAGCGTATCCAGCACGTCGGACGTGCGCTCGTCGGCCAGGCTGTACATCACGCGCACCCCATCGCGGCGGGTGTCGACGAGATGCGCCTTGCGCAATACAGCCAGGTGCTGAGAGACGTTGGCCTGCCCCAACTCCATCAGCGGCCCGAACTCACAGGCGCAGCGCTCTCCTTCCCGGAGCAGCGCCAGCATCTGGAGCCTGGTGGGGTGGGCCAGGGCTTTGACCACGCGCGCCTGTAACCTGTATCCCTCTTCTTCCATCTTGTTTCACCTTATCACTATATTAGCAGATGCTAATATAGTATACGAGAGACGAGGTCTTCCTGTCAAGCCTCCAATACCTGCCCGCCCAGGTTCTCAGCACTAGGAAAACACGCCGAAGATGTAAACCAGGCAATAGTAGATTCCAACCAGGACGAATACGACCCCTGTGAGCCGCCGTGCCCAGTACTCCAGCCGTGCCACCGAGCCGAAGGTCTCTCCGATGGAACGCGCCCCCAGCGCCATCAGCGAGGCGAAGACGAAGACGGGCAGACCGGTTCCCACACCGTACAGCGCGGGCAGCAACACTGGGGATCCAGCGCTGACGGCCAGGGGGATCAGGCTCCCAAAGAAGAGCACCGCCGAGACGGGGCAGAAGGAAAGGGCGAAGCCGATGCCCAGGAGCCCGGCGCCCCAGATACCCCAACTCTCGACCCAACCCTTCATCCTCTCAGTCGGGGCCGAAGTAGAGAGGTCGAAAGACAGCATCTCCAGCAGCAACATGCCCACGATGATGAGCACGGGACCGAGGAGCCTGTTCATGTACTTCTGAAGGGCATGGGACACGTACGGAGCCGACAGCAGGCTCCCCACCAGCAAGACCCCCAGACACAGGTAGGTCAGCGAGCGGCCGAGGGTATACGCCAGGCCAGCCAGGAAGACGTGACGCGGGCTGGCGACCCGCTTCCCGACGAAGGAGAGAGCAGCGATGTTCGTCGCCAGAGGACAGGGGCCGAGGGAGGTCAGAACCCCGAGCCACAGCGCGGTCGCCGCACCAACCAACCATGCAGTCATGGGCGTCCCTCCAGATAGGCCTGGGTCTCCCCCCGCACGTAGGTCACGAAAGCCTCTTTGTCACCAACGAGTTCCCAGACACGGCTCAGGTCCTTCCACCGGGTCTGTACTCCGCCCCCCATGTCCACCAGAATCAGAGATCGCGTGGTCAGCTCGTAATCCGCAACGAAGTGCTCGTTCTGAGGCTGCTCTACATCGACCGCGTACCACTCCAGCGTCCCCGATTCAATCTCCCCTGGGAAACCGGCCTCTATGGCCTCGCGCGCGTACTCCTCGATTCGCAGGCACGTCTGGCAGCGGCTGGTGCCGTGGAAGTAGTACGCCACCACAAGATGTCCAGCCTCCTGGGGACCATCCTCGACGGGAGACGGGGCGAGCGGCTCGTCCTGCTGTGGAGTCTCAGCCTGCTGAAGCAGGCTGTTCACCGCCAGGTACGCGAGGCTGGCAAAGACGAACAGCAGCAAGACGAC
>DATKVP010000286.1:0-4929 GCA_035530015.1 Anaerolineae bacterium
GTGATGACCGCCTACGGCTCTCCGGAGACGGAGAAGGAGATCAGGAAGCTGGGGATCCACGGGTTTGTGACCAAGCCCTTCGTGGTTGAGGAAATGAAGAGAATGATAACTCGCGTGGTGACAGACGCTACTGTATGCGCAGGAGGGGCAAGAGCATGAGGTACGAGATTCAGATCATTATGTCGGTCAGTCTGTTCGTGATGGGGGTGCTTTCATCGCTTTCAGGGCTTTGGATCATCCTGGCCAAGGAATACCATCAGACGATGAAGGAGTTGTCAACACAATCCGTGAGGATCAGTGGTCGAGCCGTCACGCAGGACTCGGTCGCGCCCCTCATCGACTCGGCCTCGCGAATGGTGGAGGCCATCAATGCGCTCATACGAACGGCCGCGGGGGTGGGGGCGTTTCTCACCGTGGTTGGTGTTCTGATCTGCGTCGTTTCCTTCTGGATGATCGGCAGAGTGTGAGGTTGGGACCATGGGCGAGATTGAGGACGGGGGCACCCAGGAATCGCCTGAGGAGATCGGGGGCGATGGCAGGGTGGAAGTCATAGACGTGCAGGCCACAGTGGGCAAGTACCTCCAGTCTCTGGTCGATGACCCGAGACTGCAGCGTATTTCCTCTTCCTACGTGCCCATGCGCGTCGCGGGCGGCGACGGAACCGCCGCGGGGTCGCAGAACGACGAGGGGTGGGCGGACTCAGAGCCAGACACCGCCCTTCAGAACACCTCGGACCTCCTCGAGCGCTTCGACCGCTGGCAAAGGCTTGTCTTGCTGGGGCAGCCAGGCGGTGGCAAGAGTGCCACTCTGCAATGGCTGGCGATGCAGCAAGCCAGGCGTGCGCTTGAAGGCAAGGGCTTCGGGACGCAGGCGGCACTTGACTCCGTCGACTATGTCCCGCTTTACGTGGAGCTAGGCGCCTTGCAGGGAGGGGTGGGTCTGCACGAGGCACTGGCGGTGCCCTTCACCGAGTATGAGCTTCAAGTGGACGTGGGGACTCTGGACCGTATCCTCGCTGGCAACCGTATCCTGTTCCTGCTGGACGGCCTCGAGCGGGTCCGCGACAACCACATCCTCGACGAGCTGGCTCGTTTGGTGGAGGTTGGCGACGCCAAGTGTGTTGCTGCCTGTCGGACGGAGGAGTACCGAGCGTTCCGGAGGTGGCTGGAGGACTCGCAAACGGTAGAACTGCAAGAGTTCGATGCCGAGGAGCGCACTGCATACCTGGAGGCTCAGCTTCCTGAGTCTTTGGGGAGCTTTGCCGTGCGGCGAGCCCGAGGAGACAGGCGCCTCTGGGAGCTTATGCGCATACCGCTCTATGCTGCGGTATACGCGGAGCTGGTCCAGGCGGCACCGACCGGTCTGGGACACCCGGAAGGCAGCTCTGTGGTCCAGGGAGGCGTGGAGCGACTGCTAGAAGCGGCGAGTGAGACCTCGCGCAACCTGGACGTGGATGTGGCGAAGCAGCGCCTGGCGTCTCTGGCACTGTACCTGCAGCGTCTAGCGGAGTACGGAGCGCCAGAGCCTGGCTTCGGTCAACTGGTCGCTCAACTCGAACCGGCAGGTGTTGGGCTTTCGAGACAGTGGGTTTCGAACCTGGCCTCGACAGGGGTGGTCGGTGTCTCCAGACAGCATGACACGGTGTCCTTCAGCGACCCTATGGTGCGCGATTACTTCGTCGCACTCGCCGTGAGTGATTCCTACGCTGGAGCTCTCCCCACGAGTATCTGCCTGGACTCGGATGAATCCGCCCAAAGGTGGGAAGGCGTGCTGCTGCATCTCTATCATCTGGTGGGGGATCGCCTGGCCTACTTGCAGCAACTGCTGCAAATCCGCATCGACGGCTGGGGGCCCCGCATTGCGGCCAAGTGCCTGGCTTTCAACGAGAGTTCTCAGGAGGCGCGGGAACTGACCGCCTCCCTCGCTCTCGTAGATTCCCTCGACCTCACGTCCGTCTACAAGCTGGGCATGGCGCTGAGAGAGTTGGGCCAGGCCGACGATGCCGCAGTCCTGTTCGAGGGCATCATCGGTCGCGAGCAGGCGGATACGAGCTCCCGGCAGGAATTGCTGGGATACCGCGAGAAGTGCAGTCCTGGGAGCCCGGACGAACGTCGACTCGCCGATCCTGAGAGACTGATCTCGCGCCGGAATCTCGGACTGCTCTATCGAGAGACGGATCAGATGGACAGGGCGGTGTCAGAGTTGGAGGCCGCCGTCGAGGGCGCCAATGCCGCCTGCTCCGACACGTATCACGAACTGGGACTGGCCTACCTCAAGAAGGGTCAGATGCAGGACGCGCTGGCTGCATTCCAGCATGCCATAGCACTCAAGCCGGGGGTCGCGGTCTATCATTGCGGTCTCGGCATGGCGCTCAACCGTCTTCAGCGGTACGCCGAGGCACAGGCGGAGTTGCAGCAAGCGACGATGCTGGAGCCGGACAGCGCAGCTCCCCATCTGGAGCTGGGCTATGCGTACGAGAAGCAGGGTTGGTACGCGGAGGCTCTGGCTGCCTACCAATCGGCAGAGGAACGGGATCCACGCGATCCATCGTGCCCGCATCACATCAGCGGTCTGCTGGTTGTGCAGGAGCGCTGGGATGAGGCGGCCGATGCCCTGTCGCGAGCCGTGAATCTCGGTCCCGATAGGGCAGAGTGGCACTTCCAGCTGGCCACGCTGTTCGAGAGGGTGGACCGGACTAGGGACGCCCTGACGGAGTACGAGCAGGCGGCTCACACGGACCCCAAGAACGCAGAGTGCCGGCACAGGGCAGGGATACTCTCAAGAGAGATGGGGCGGGTGGCGGGAGCCATCAGCCACCTGACAAAGGCTGCGGAACTGGAACCAGAGCGGGCCGATTGGGCCTATGACCTGGCGTCCGCGTTGGCGGCGGACGGCAGAGACCAGGAGGCCTGGGTGTGGTCGGAACGTTCCGTGGAACTGGCGCCGGACGATGCGCCGTATCGGGTCCT
The DNA here is from genome assembly GCA_035530015.1 of Anaerolineae bacterium. GTDB lineage: Bacteria > Chloroflexota > Anaerolineae > UBA7937 > B3-Chlor > JAUVXJ01. The sequence continues at coordinate 2,970 of DATKVP010000286.1, forward strand.
GGCTGGTAGTATCCTGAGTCGCCTGGGTCGCAGCGTTGAGGCTGAGGCTCAACTGCGCAGGGCCGTGGAACAAGATGGGGGAATGGCAGCTGCGCATCACGAGTTGGGACTGTTGCTTGACACACAGGGGCGATGGGACGAAGCCGCCTCACATTTCGAGGCTGCCACAGCCCTGGACCCCGAGGAAGCCCTTTACCATCGTCGGCTGGGCCGTGCGCTGGGTCACATGGGCCGTCTGGATGCGGCCGTGTCTTCTTTGACGCAGGCCATCGAACTGGATCCCTCTCTGGCAGAGGCGAAGGCGGACCTGGGCGATGTGTACGAGCAGATGGGTCGGGACGTTGAGGCGACGCGCATGTACACGGAGGCTGTCTCCATTGCACCTCACAGCGCGCGCTACCATCTGCGTGCTGCTGCGCTGTGCCACAAGATAGGGCGCGCCGAGGAAGCGCGAGACCACCTGGAGGCGGCGACCAAGCAGGAACCCCGAAACGGGGAGGTCCACTTCCTCCTCGGACAGCTCCGCGAGGCCGAGGGTGCTCTGGAAGAGGCCCTGGAGGAGTATGAGGAGGCCATAGGAGTCAGTCCGGGTGAGTCGGATCATCACCTTGGTGCGGCCTCGGTGGCGCGCCGGCTGGGTCGGCTCAACAAAGCGAGAGCAGAAGCGGAGGTGGCGGTAGATCTGGAGCCCGACCTCCCCGAGCCGAGCCACGAACTCGGGAGGATCTTGCAGGAGCTGGAGCTGCCAAGAGAGGCCGCTGTGTTCCTGGAGAGGGCGGCGGAAGCTGCGCCACACGATGCGGGTATACAGCTGCACTATGCCACTGTGCTCCGAGAGCTTGACCGTCGTGAAGAGGCGATCCGCGTTCTGGAGACCGCTCAGAGACTGGTGAGTGCTCCGGCACTAATCTACAGCGAATTGGCAGACCTGTACGCGGCGCAGGGACAGACGCGGGAGGCACTGCAGCAGTTGGACGAAGCGATAGGCATGGAGCCTGAGAAGGCCGCCCACTACTTGAAGAAGGGCACTCTCCTGCGGCGTCGTGGCGAGGCCGAGCTTAGCGCAGCTACGCTGGAGCGGGCCCACGAACTGGATTCTGACGATCCCGAAATCCTCTGGGAACTGGGGCAGAGTCTAGAGCAGGTGGGACGTCAGGGCGAGGCGCGCACTGTGTATGGGGAAGCTGTGAATCTGGCGCCGGGCGTACACAAGTACCAGCTCTCGTATGGTATCTGCTGCAGGGCCGTAGGCGACTGGAGCGCGGCGGAGCGCGCCCTCGCCGAAGCCGTAGATCTGGCCCCAGAAGATCCAGAGAGCAATTACGAGCTTGGAGATTTCCGTGCGGAGCGAGGTGACCCTGACCAGGCGGCGCCGCTCCTGGAGAAAGCAACCTCACTGAACCCGGACCACGGGCTGTACCATCGTTCCTTGGGACGGGTCTATGCAACACTGGGCCAGCAGGACGAAGCAATCCGCGCCCTCGAGCGTGCAAGCGCACTGGTAGAGGGAGATCCCGAGTTGCTGTACGAACTCGCTGGAGCGGTAGCCTCTCAAGGGTATGCCCAGAGGGCGTTGGCTCTCTATCGACAGGCTCTGGATCTGAGCCCCGATGAGCCCCGCTACGTGGCAAGGGTTGCGGAGGTGCTCCAGGAACTGGGCCAGGATGATGAAGCACTGAGCACGCTGGAGCAGATTTCGCTCTCCGGCGATGAAGTTCCTGAGATCCAGGGAGCGCTGACCCAGCTCTACAGATCGGGGGAACGGCTGGACGATGCGGCGCGCGCTGCTCAGAGGGCCGTACAGCTTGCGCCATCCAGGGCAGAGTACAGGGCACAATACGCTGAGGTTCTTGACGACCTTGGTCGTCTCGACGATGCCCTTGCGGAGCTGGAAGAGAGTGTTCGTCTTGAGCCGCAGAACGCAGGACACCGGTTCTCCTTGGGACAACTCTACGAAAGG
>DATKVP010000287.1:0-2299 GCA_035530015.1 Anaerolineae bacterium
GGCCTCCATGGCGATGACGACCCGCTGTATCTCGTTAGCACCCTCGAAGATCTCGGTGATCCGAGCATCACGATACATCTGCTCCATGGGGTAGTCCCTCATGTAGCCCAAAGCACCGTGGATCTGCACGCCCCGGTCCACCGTGCGGGCCAGCACCTCAGACCCAAAGAGCTTGCAGATGCCACCCAGTTGCCGGTACGGACGTCCGGAATCGGCAAGCCACGCAACACGATACACCAATGAGCGCAGGGCCTCGATTTCGGTGATGATGTCGGCGATCATGAACTGAATGGCCTGCTTCTGGGCAATGGGGACCCCGAACTGTTCCCGGTACTTGGCATACTCCAGGCACACCTTCAGCACGCCATCTGACCCGCCCAGACAACCGGCGCCCAGCCCGTGACGCCCGTGATCGAGCGTTCGCATGGCGGTGAGGAAGCCCAAGCCCACCTGACCTATCACGTTCTCAGCAGGGACACGGCACCCATCGAAGACCAGCTCCGCGGTGGACGAACCGACTATGCCCATCTTCTCGTCGATGGTGCCCAGCGAGAAACCTGGTGCTCCCTTCTCCACGACGAACGCTGTGTGGCCACCTCGATAGCCCATAGTTTTGTCGGTCACCGCGAAGACGCTGAAGATCTCGGCATCGACTCCGTTGGTGATCCATATCTTGGAGCCGTCCAGGATGTAGCTGTCACCCTCCCGGACCGCGGAGAGAGAGATGGAGGCAGCATCCGAGCCAGCGTTTGGTTCAGTCAAGGCGAAGGCTGCGATCTTCTCGCCTTTGCAGAGCGGGGGGAGGTACTTCTCCTTCAACTGCTCGCTGCCGTCGAGGTAGATCGCCGTAGCCCCGATGCTGGTATGGGCGCCTACGAGTACAGCCACGGAAGGGTTGCCCTTCATCAACTCTTCCATGAGGATGCAGTAGCCAGTCTCGCCCGCTCCCGCCCCCCCGTACTTGGTGGGAAAAGGGACGCCGAAGAAACCCAGCTCAGCCATCTGCTGGCGCAGGTCGAGGGGAATGGCGTGCGTCTCCTCTATCTCCCGGGTCCTGGGTGCGATCTCCTGCTGGGCGAACTCGCGCACCGAATGGCGAAGCAGATCATGCTTCTTCTCGAAAGTGAAATCCATGCCTCTCCTCCCACACCCTTGCTGGGGACGGCGGCCGACGCCGCTCAGGTCACGGTGAACGTCGCCATCCGTTCCAGGTTCCCATCCAGATATGTCTCGATCCGGTAGCCGCCACGCGGCCACGGGTTCGGACTGGTCAGCTCGAAACCCACGCAGCCATGCCCGCCAGACTGGACCTGGTAATTGATCTCTTCTATGAACTGCCCTCCATAGTACCAGCGGCTGGTGAGTGTTGACCCTGTCTGCAGATTGGTCACTTTCAGCGAGCAGTAGAAGGGACCGTTCGAGGAGAATGTGTTGATCTCGTCAAGGGGGCAGAAATCAGCATCCAGTGCAGTCGTGAGAACGATGTCGTCAACCGAAGATGTGCCGCCTAGCACACTGCAAGCGGAGACCGCAATGGCCAGCACCGCAACCGCAAGGGCCCGCACGCCCATCCCGTAAGTCAAATCCCGCATCCCCTTCCCACCCGAGTGAGGGCAGCAGAAGAATACCATGATTCCCGTGCGATGTCAAGCCCATCGCGTTCAGAGGCGACGACCGCGCCCCAAGGGAACACTAGGGGCGTCGACCGGCCACGCGTTTCGCTCCCTGCTCGAGGTGAGCCCCTTCTCAACGAGGATGCGATGAGAGTGGGATCACCGGTCCTTGGGAAGGGTCATTGAGAGTGTTTGCCCGGCCTTGTTCCCGCATGCTATAATGCATTGGTGACCAAGAGATTCCGGTTGGTGGTGCCCGAGCCACCACACCAGGGCCTGCCCGTCGGGTCTACCCACGCGGCAGGCGCTAGGCAGCACGACACAAATCCGACAATGGGCGAAACTGGCTGGCAGAAGTACCTCACAGACTACAACGAAGGCCTGGGGCTCGTCTACGAGCGCTTGGTGCTCAACGACTATTTTGACCGTTTGCTCGACAGATACGAGATCCGAACGGTCCTGGAGGCCCCCCTATTTGGCATGGCCGGCGTGTCCGGCATCAACAGCGTGTTTCTGGCCCAACAAGGTTGCGATGTCACCGTCGTGGACGTCAACGCCGAACGCCTTGCTGGCGTCCAGCGCATCTGGCAAGAGCTCGGACTGCCGTGCGAGTGCGTGCTCCGGGAGGATCTGACACAGTTACCCTTTGACGACGATTCCTTCGACCTGGCGTGGGAGTGGGCCGG
>DATKVP010000288.1:0-11093 GCA_035530015.1 Anaerolineae bacterium
CAACCTCTGGGGCATGCCATACCTGGAGTTGGAGTTGCTGGCGCAGGTCTTGGCATCGTGGAATATGATCCCGTCGACCTGGTACTCCTCCACCAACCGCTCGATGTACGCCTCTTTGGCCGGTTCACTGCGATTGATGAAGATCTCAGTGTAAGCCTGCGCCATGCTCTCGAAGGGTCTGGTCTCGTCGAAGGCACTGAAGATCCAGCTACTACAGTAGGTTGAGACCACCACGCAGGTGTCTAGCTCGGAGAACTGCTCCGATAGAGCACGTAGCCTGCCCCAGATGGGCATTCCCTCCCAGTATATGCGGAACCGCTCGTTCTCCACGGAAGCAACGCCGTCCTCAACCCGCCCCTCCAACTCCTCCTTGAGCATGCTGTAGTAGTCGACGGGCGCCTGAGTGGCCCTCAAGCACACCGCCGGGCCCATGTGAATACAGCCGTCGAAGAAGGTCCACGGCGCCGGTTGGGCCTTGGCCAGACCCAGCACGTGCCCCCACAGCTCGCTACACTCCCTGGAGAGCCGCATCGCCTCCCTGAACCTGTCAATGTCGAACTTCTGGCCGCTTACCTCCTCCAGGGTGGGGATCAGCCCCTTGAGCTGCTCGACCACGTCGCTGACGTGGGCAGCGGTAACCTCCGCCATGCCTCTGGGCGGGTTGACCCCAATCACAGGCACGTCGAATTCCCGACCATAGTATTCCAGCCATTCCCTGACGTCCCGACATTGCTGAGCGTTGTAGGCCAGGACTTTTGGTCTGGGCACGCTTTCGATTCCTGGATAGGCCTGAGACAGCGGTGTCTCCCCCTTCAGATAGGAACCCACATCGCTGGTCAGATACGAGCAGATATCGGGGGAATAGCCAATGGCATTGGCAAGGGGTATATAGTCCATGGCCAGACGCCTGCTCCCCAGCATCGCACCGTGGTTTTCAGGATAGTGAACCTCGAAGCCAAAGGCATGCAGCAGTTCAGCCGGGCCAGTGCTAGTGCACCAGGCGATCTGCCCCTCCTCCTCTCCTTTGGAGATGCGATCCATCCGGTAGAAGTAATCCCGCATCACTTCGTTTAGCTGTTTCGCAGCCTCTATTCGTTTGCGCAGCAACTTCTTCTCAGACATGATCACCTCTTGCCAATTGTGTCACAGCGCCTCGGCGACCACCTCGGTGATGTCCATGACCTTCATCCGCTGCTTCCGCTCTCTCTGCAACTTGGCGGCCGCCAGCTTGAGATTGCTCTTGCAGGTCGGACAAGCGGACACGATCACCTCGGCGCCCAAGTCCATCGCCTCAGCCACCCTCTTTTCGGCCAAGGTCGAGCTCAACTCTCCGTCATATCCTTTGAGCCCCCCTCCACCACCACAGCACTTCGCCAGGGCCCGATTCAGCTTGAACTCCATCAACTCCAAACCGGGAACGGCCTTGAGCACGTTTCTGGGTGGCTCGTAGATGTTCATGTGTCTGCCGATATCACATGGATCGTGATAGATCACCTTGCTCGGGAACTCCCCCTTGAACTTCAGCATACCCTCGGAGATCAATCTCTCCATATACTCGACCGCGTGCAGAACCTCCACGTCGAAGCCAGAATGTTCACGATAGAGGTCACGCAGTGTTCTGTGGCAGCCGGCACAGGTGGTGACTATCATCTCCGGCTTCAACTTGGAGAAGGTCTCTACGTTCTTCTTCATGCAGGCCTGGAAGGTGGCCTCATCGCCGACGAGGTGAGCCACGTATCCGCAGCAGTGTTCCTCTTCTCCCAGAGCGGCGTACTTCACGCCCAGGCTGTCCGTCAACTGCATCATGGAGGGCACGATGTACAGATCCTGGTAGGATCCGGTGCACCCTAGGTACAACAGGACATCCACATTCTCGGGTGCGGCAGTCTTGTCCGCGAAGCCCGCCGGATACGTCTCAGTCCTCTTCTCCGCAAGCTCTCCGAAGGGGTTGCCCTCTTTCTTCAGGCTTTCCACCATGGGCACGAAGACATCCGGGAGATACCCGGCCTCCACAAGCCGCTGGCGAGCAGCGCCGACGATCTCGGCTACCTGGACCCCCGCCGGACAGGTGGCTTTGCAGTTCAAGCACGTCGTGCACTGGTAGAAGCTAGCTGCCAATTCATCCGACGGCTCGATCAGCCCAGTCATCAGGTTGTAGGCCAGAATCACGTGACCCCTGGCGTTCCGCGACTCCAGTGCAGTCTCGGCAAAAATGGGACAGCCGAGACGGCAGAACCCACACTGAATACAGGCCAGGATCTCGTCATCGGTGGGCTTGCCGTAACTGGCTACTTCATCCGGCTTCTCCAGGAGGTCCGTGAAGGCAAAGTAGTCATAAATGTCGCTGACCATGTCGTCCAGACCCATCTTGCCAGGGTTCAGGATGCCGTTGGGATCAAGAGCCTGCTTGATGTCCCTCATCACATCCTGACCCACACCCAGCTCCTTCACCATGAACGGAGATTTCGCCATCCCAGTTCCGTGTTCCGCAGTGAGTGTACCTCCCAGCTCCAGCGTCAAGTCGATGAAGTCCTGGGCAATCTCCCTGCCCTTTTCCCAGTGCTCTGGCTTCCGGGCATCCAGCAGAAGTACAGCATGCACGTTCCCGTCGCCCACATGTCCGAAGCTGGCGATCCTGAAGCCGTGCTTCTCGCCTACCTTCTGTATACCCCTGATCACGTCGGGTATCTTGCTGACGCGCACCCCAAAATCCTCGACAAGTGGTATCAACCGCTCGCCCCTGACCACCTTGGATAGGGCAGCCACCAAACCAGAGCGAGCGGCCCAGATCTTGGCCATCTCCTGAGCATCATCGGTCCACTGCATCCCGATTTGACCATGCTTGTCAGCGATCTCGCCGATTTGCTTCATCTGCCCCTTGACCAGATCTGTCTGGCCGTCCACCTGAATGAACAGCATACATCCCACCTTGTCGGGGATGTCCAGCCCCATCACCTCCTTGACTACATTCAGAGAGACCTTGTCCAAGACCTCGCACTTGGCGAGGGGAATGCCCTGGGTCAGGATTCCCGTGACCGTGGCTCCCGCGTCCTCCAGGTCTTCGAAACGGATGGTCGTGAAAGCCACGTACTCGGGCATGGGGAGGATCTTGGCCGTGACCTCTGTCACCACGCCCAGCGCCCCCTCGGAGCCAACGAAAACGTGCGTCAAGTCAAAACCTGAGGAGCTCTTGGGGACCTTGGTGCCGGTGTTCAGCACCCGGCCATCGGCCAGCACCACCTCCAGTTCCAAAATCCAGTCTTTGGTTCCTCCGTACTTCACGGCACGCTCGCCGCTGGCGTTGGTCGCCACCGTCCCGCCGATGGAAGCCAAGACCCCACTGCTGGGGTCTGGGGGATAGAAATGGGTGGGTGCCAATGCGGCGTTCAAGGCTGCCAGAATAACCCCTGGCTCCGCCACTACATATCCGTCCTCCTTGTTGATCTCCTTGATCTTGTTCATCTTGGAGAGATCGAGGACGATACCTCCTGTGGGGGCAAGGACAGCGCCCGTCACGCTGGTACCCGAGCCTCGCGGGATCACCGGTATTCTGTGCTCATTGGCCAAGGCCATGATCTTCGACGCCTGATCTGTTGAGTTTGCAAAGACGATCACATCTGGAATGCCGACATGAACTGACATGTCGCGAGAGTAGGCCGTCAGCTCGACCTCGTCCGCCCGGACGTTCTCTTCGCCGACGATCTCTTGCAGTTCCTTGACGTAGTCCATGGACTTTCCTCCTTCACTCCAGGAAAAGGTCATGAGGCCAGATATCCGCCGTCCACGTATATGGACTGGCCAGTGATGAAGCCCGACGCATCCGAGGCCAAAAAAAGAACCGCCCCCACGATCTCCTCGGGCTCAGCTACCCGATCTTTGGGGACGGCGCTCACATATCTATCGGCACGCTCGGCATGATCCCATATCGGCCTGCTGAACTCAGTTCTGGTCAGGCCAGGTCCCACCGCGTTGACATTGACACCGAAGGGAGCCCACTCCACGGCCATGCACATGGTGAGCATCCTCAACGCAGCCTTGCTGGCATTGTAAGCGGCCATGCCAACACTTCCTCGTTCTGCTCCAACTGTGGTGACGTTGACGATCTTTCCTCCCCCTTGATCGATCATCCGCCGCGCAGCAGCGCGACTCAGAAAGAGTGGTCCTCTGCAATTAGTGTCGAATATCTTATCCCAATGCTTCTCCTTGAACTCTAGCAGGGGCGCTAGATAGCTTGTCGCGGCACAATTGACCAGGATGTCGATCCGGCCAGACTCGCCAACCGTGACCTCGACCTGAGCTTCGATCTGCTCGCTGGAGGTCAGGTCCGTGGCCGCTGCCAGGGCCTTGCCCCCAGCCGCACGGATCTCCCCGGCAACGGCCTCCAACTCGGGACCGTTCCGGCTTGCCACCACCACGGAGGCCCCCGCAGCCGCCAGTGCACGAGCGATGGCCCTCCCGGTACCTCGGCCACCGCCCGTAACGACAGCCACGGCGCCGCTGAGATCGTATGACGCGTGCGAATCCACGTTCCTCTCAACGCTGTGAGCGAGGCTAGTGCCAGGCTGAACCTACGCAGAGGCAGCCCTTGCATAGCAGCAGGAACGCTAATGTGAACAGTTCGTGCGCTGATGGCCAAGCACAATCGGCCCGTCGCGATCCTTACTTCAGATATCGCTCCCTGAGGATGCGATGCAAGATCTTCCCCGTTGCCGTCCTCGGCATCTCTTCCGGCTTGATCAGATCCACGCTCTTGGGCCTTCTGTAGCCGGCGAGCTTCCCCTTGGTGAACTCGATGATCTCTTGCTCGGTCAGCGGGCTAGCCGGGTCCTTGGGGATGACCACCGCTTTCACAGACTCGCCCCACTTCTCGTCAGGCACCCCGATGACCGCCACGTCCAGGACCCCTGGGTGAGACGCCACCACCGCCTCCACGTCCGACGGGTAGACCTTCTCCCCACCCGTGATGATCATGTTGTCCTTGCGGTCGACGATATAGTAGTAGCCCTCATCGTCCATCTTGGCCATGTCACCGGCGCTGAAGTACTCCCCCCGGAACGAGCTCGCTGTCTTCTCGGGCATTTTCCAGTACTCGTCGAACATCATCGGACCGCGTGAGTACAACTCTCCCACTTCGCCCTGAGGGACTGGGTTCCCATTCTCGTCCAGGAGCTTGAGCAGGTCTGTGCCAGCGCACTCCCTTCCGATGGCGCCAAGCTTCGTCAACTGCTCATGAGGCTTGAGGAGGGTTACCAGTCCCGCCTCCGTTGAGCCGTACGCCTCCAACAGTTCGGCGTTGGGGAACATCTCCATGATGCCCAGCTTGGTATCCTTGCGAGCCGGCGCGGAAGAGATCAACAACTGCCGAACAGAAGACAGGTCGTATTTGGTCCGCGCTTCCTCAGGGAGGTTTAGCATCATGATGTAGTGGGTTGGAACCAGAGAGGTGAAGGTTATCTTCTCGCGCTCTATGATCTGCAAGAGCTCCTCTGGATCGTAGCTCCTGGCCCGATGGATGTATACCCCTCCGCCGATGTACGTGAACACGAAGGAGTAGAAGGTCGAGTTCACATGGCACAGAGGCATCACGATCATCCCGATATCGTCAGGGCGGTATCCGAAATCCACCTCATTGATGAAATAGAAAGCGGTGTAGGATTCGTGGGACCTGATCACACCCTTGGGTTTCCCGGTCGTCCCGGAGGTGTAGAGATGGATCCAGGTGTCCTTGGGGTCCACATCAATGTCAGGCTCATCGGGCGAGGCCTCCGCTATGATCTTCTCGTAGTTCACGTAGCCCTTCGGAGTCTTCCCTTCGTCGCCCACGAAGATGAACCCTCCGGAGCCAACCTGCTCGAAGGCATCTTTGACGTCGTCAACTTCCTTCAGAAACTCCTCGCTACAGATGAAAGCCTTGGATTCGGAATCGTTAACAACGTACTCTATCTCCGGACCCACCCACCTGAAGTTGATGGGGACCACGACCATGCCAGCCTTGGCTGCCGCCAGGTAGATATCCATGTACTCCATGACGTTGTAGAGCAAGACCGAGATCCTGTCGCCCTTCTTGAGGCCCATGTCCAGCCACGCGTTGGCCAGGCGACAACCCTTCTCGTTGTACTCCCTGAAGGACAGTTCATTGAAGCCATCCTTCACCGCCAGCCCTTTCACGGCCATCTTGTCGCCGAACTTCACGGCATTGACCGTCATGATCTCGCCGACGTTCAACCAGACCGCCATCTCACCCCTCCTTTGCTCTGATTCAGCCCTCGCACTCCGTCCTCACCACCATATCGCCATTATAGCACCGCGAGTCTCTTCTGCCAAGTACCGCGGTGTAGAGAAGCTACCGGGTCGTCCTCCGGCCAGATGCATGGCGGGAACACATTGTTCCGCAAGGCACCCTCGTGTCATCTGGCCCAGCGTTGCCGGAACCCGACCGGCCGCAGGGACACGGTGATGGGTCACAGCGCACGCCAGAGTGTTGATGACTAATCCACGAAGGAGGTAGTTCACACCTCTATACACGGGTGTGAACTACCCAGGATATCGACCGTACTAGCCAAGAGCAGCCCTGCCGCGCAGAGACATCCACAACGTCATGCGCCAGGGGCCTCGGTTCGTAAACCTACTGCTCTTGAGGCTTACCCAACACTTCGGCCATGAACTCATCATCCACCGGGCGAGCCTCGTTGATCAACTGGCGATACTTGATGAAGTCAATGGTGTCCTTGCCCGTGATCTTCTTGGTATTGAAGGCGTGGAAGCCCAAGAAGGCCTCGCTGGACATGTTCGTTGCCAGCCAGTGGCGATAGTACAACTTGCCCTGGTCCCAGAAGAACTTCTTCTTCGCCCTGACGGAGTCAATGGACATCTGGAGGCAGTTGGGGAACAGGTTGGTGAAGGTCCAGAGCATGTTATTCACTTCCCTGTCCAGGAGTTCGAAATCGGTGGGTGTGCTCTTGACGAGTTCCCGGGCAGCCTTGGCTGCCTCACCGGTCTTGAACTCGCCGTACACGATGGCCCCATCCTCCACGTACTCTCCGGTGACGATCTGAGGATTCCTGATCCAGTTGCCGTCCTCGCCCTTCAGCACGGGAATGACCTTGCTCAGGTAGCCCTTGCGGAACATCTTGTAGGCGCTCCACATCTCACAGGAGATGCAGTTCCACATGGCGTCCTCTATGCCCAGGTACCAGGGCAGGAAGTCCGAGGAACCACCTACGGGAGCGGAGCCGTGGCGAGGGCCAGCCTGGCCGTAGATCGCCATGTCGGAGGAAATGCAGAGGTCACAGGCGCCACCAATCTCCTGACCGCCGGCCACCCTCATCCCGTTCGCTCGGCAGATGACTGGCTTCTTGCAGTCCAGGATGGCGTCCACCATCCCATTGAAGAGATCCATATACAGAGCATATTCGGTGGGCCTGCCACTATAGTACTCAGCGTACTCCTTGGTGTTGCCGCCGGTGCAGAAAGCCCTGTCACCCACACCGGTGAAGACCACTGCCACCACACTTCTATCCGCGGAGGCGTTGGTCATGCCAGAGATCACACCCTTCACCATCTCGGTCGTGTACGAGTTATACTGGCGAGGATTGTTGAGCCAGATCCAGGCGCCGTAGAGCCCCTCCACAGGGTTGCCTTTGGGATCAACTATCGGTCTCTTCTCGTAGACCACACAGGGGGGGTTGTCCATAGACCCGAAATACTCATCGCCCCAGAGCGCGTGGTCCTTGATCTCAGATTCCCTCGGTAACCACTCCAGTGCCATTTACTTCTCTCCTTTCCCTTTCTATACTCTATGGTCTGATTGAGTCCGTGAGGGCGGACTGAGGGTCATGTCCCGACATCAAGGAGGTGCGCAACCCGCAGCCAGTTCGGCGCGAAGTATGTCAGAGACAATATATGGCGCTCAATCGACGCCACACGTGCATTATAACATACTTTAGCACGAGTGTCAAGCTCATTCCGCCGGATGTGCCTTATCTTCCCTTGAAGACCGGCTTCCTCTTCTCCAGGAAAGCCGAGGTGCCCTCATGATAGTCATCGGTCGCGGAAAGCGCGCCGAACTCCAGGGACTCTATAGAGAGCCCCCTCTCCAGATCCACCTCCAATCCCAGGTTGATCGCCTCCTTGCACGCAGTCAGGGTCAGTGGGGGCTTTGCCGCCAGCTTCGCGGCCAGAGCCTTAGCCTCATCCAGTAGCTCTGCCTGCGGGACCACTTTCTGCACCAGACCGACGCGCAGCGCTTCCTGAGCGTCTATCATGTCCCCGGTGAAGATCATCAACTTCGCCATGCCCTTGCCCACCAGGCGCGACAGACGCTGTGTGCCTCCATAGCCAGGACTGATCCCCAGGTTGATCTCCGGCTGTCCTACCCTGGCCGTCTCAGAAGCGAGGCGGATATCACAGGCCATCGCCAGCTCCAGTCCTCCGCCCAGCGCGTAGCCGTTGATGGCCGCGATCACCGGCTTCCGCAGGTTCTCGACCTTCAGTGTCATCGCTTGCCCGCGTCGGGAGTTGGCGACTGCCTCGTGGGGCGCCTTCAGCTCCTGCAACATCCCGATGTCTGCACCGGATACGAAGGCCTTGTCTCCTGCACCGGTGATGACGATAGCACGCACCTCTCCGTCTGCTGCCAGTTCGTCCATAGCAGCGCTCAGTTCGGCCACCACCTCCTCGTTGAGAGCGTTGTACTTCTCGGGACGGTTGATGGTCAGGACTGCGACGTTGTCTTCGCGATCTATCAGTAGATTCTTGTAGGCCATAGACTACACCTCCTTAAACAAACGCAATCAGACGTACCCAGGAGACCACGTCTCTTTCCCAGGTTTGGCCGGGCAGCAGCCAGGCCACTACGGAAACGTCTTTACGCGGGTCGCCGCCACGGTGACGGCATGCTGCCCGGGAGTCACTTGTACTCACCGTAGAAGCCCTTGCCCGATTTTCGGCCCAGAATGCCCGCCGCAACCATCCGCCTCAGCAAGACGGGGGCAGCATAGGTCACATCCTTGAACTCGTTGAACATATTGTCCGCGATAAACAAGGTGGTGTCGTTGCCGAGGATGTCCAGCAGCCGGAAAGGCCCCATCGGGTGATTCAGACCCAGCTCGATCGCCGTGTCTATGTCTTCGATGGTCGCCAGACCAGACTCGTACAGACGTATGGCGTGGAGCAAGTAGGGTATCAGCAACCGATTCACGATGAAGCCGGGTGTGTCCTTGGCCGTGACCACAGTCTTGCCCAGAGACTCCGAGAACTCCCTGAGCGTCTTCAGCGTCTCCTCGCTGGTCACGATGGTGGTGACGATTTCCACGAGCCTCATCACAGGCACAGGGTTGAAGAAATGCAGGCCAGCCACTTTGTCCATACGGCCGGTGGCCGCGGCCATCTCCGTGACGGTCATCGATGACGTATTGCTGGTCAGCAGCGCATGCGGAGGACAGACCTCGTCCAGCTGCTTGAAGAGCTGCTTCTTCACTTCCAGGTTCTCGATGATCGCCTCTACGACCAGGTCGCAGTCCTTGAAGTCCCTGGGGTCGGTAGTACCGTGGATACGGCCCGCGATCTCATCCTTTTGGGCGGCAGTTATCCTTTCCTTCTGTACGGCTCTCCCGAGGAACTTGTCGACCGTCGCCATACCCTTCTGGAGTAGTTCGTCGTTGATCTCGGAGACCATCACCTCGTAACCAGATTGGGCACACACCTGTACGATGCCTGCGCCCATGATTCCGGCACCCACGACTCCCACTTTCTTGATCTCCACTGCAGATACCTCCTTCTTCACTCAATGCTTTAGAGTGTCCTTCTACTCTCTCAAAAAGAAGAGGGGCCAACCCCCTCTTCAACTAACCCCTACTCTGCCTGATCCAGCAGGATGGCGGCAGCTGCGTCAGTGAGTGCCACCCGATAGGCCAGGAGCCGGCGCCCGTTCTCCAACAGAGCGTCCCGAATCGGGCCCTGCAACTCCTCAATAGTACCGTAGATCGTCTCAGCTATTTCCGACTTGTCGTGAGCTTCCAGTCGCCCTCCAGCCTCCCTGGCCTGCAATACGTGACTGGTCCAGTCCAGGTGATCCCCTTCACTGGTGAAGCGCACGTGAACCCTCAGCAAGTACCTCTCCAGCTCGATCTCCAGACCGGTCTCCTCGAGGGCCTCGCGCCGTGCCCCCTCCTCTAACGACTCTCCGGGGTTGAGGCCTCCGCTCGGCGCCCGATAGATCGGCGGTCGAAACATAGGCTTTCTGATCAGGGCCAGGCGGTCGCCGTTGAATATGAACAGAGTGACGTCGTGAGCACGACCATGCTTCTGGGTAGCCCTCACAAAGGCCATCTCCATGCCCCCTATGTCGTGCTCCAGACGCAAGACCTGAGGCTTTCCGAGCTTAGCCTCCAACTCCTCTATCTGTCGTGCATTGACGTACATCGCCAGTCCCTGGCCACACGGACCCCAGCCCGCCTGGCCCCAGATGTCCAGTATCCCCTTCAGCCATTCTGCCGTAGTGCGGCCAGCAGATCCTCGTGGATTCTCCCGTTCGTGGCTACGATGTCACTCGCGAAGGGGGTCCACTGATCGATCTCCACGCCCGAGACGCGACCACCCGCCTCTTTGACCAACAAGCCTCCAGCGGCCGTATCCCAGGGTTTGACGTGAAACTCCCAGTGACCGTCAAGCCGACCCGCAGCCACGTAGGCCAGGTCCAGCGCCAGTGATCCGCTACGTCGCACTCCCTGTATCCTGTCGATCAGCTTGCCCAACTGAGTCACGTTGCTTTCGTCAATAGTGGCCCGCTCGTAGGGAAAGCCCGTGGAAAGAAGCGAGGATATCAGAATATCCGTGCCGGAGACGGCAATCTGATTCCCGTTGAGGGTAGCTCCCTTACCATGGGCGGCGTAGAAAAGCTCGTCGCGGAGGGGATCATACACACAGCCCAGGAGACACTCCCCCCTGTGCAGCAACCCGACCGAGATGCAGAAGACGGGATGACCGTGCACATAATTCGTGGTGCCATCCAGGGGATCGACCATCCACACGTAGTCAGCCTGTGGAGCTGTCTCGTCCTGCCCTCGCTCTTCGCTCAGGATGGTGTGCTCCGG
>DATKVP010000289.1:0-6907 GCA_035530015.1 Anaerolineae bacterium
CTGCAAGACCTTGAGCGAGTTGTCGAACCAGTCGAAATCTGCCCTTCCCAGATCGGGATTGATCAGGATGTGGGCGGCCAGACTGAGATTCTTGATGCCACTGGCCTCCAACTCCTCGTTGCACCTGATGAAGTTCTCGGGCGATATTGCGTTGCCGATGTTGATCTCCCGGATGGGGCTAGTCCCATCGTCTCTCAGGTACTCGCTCATGATGTTCAGAAGCATCCGGAATTGCATCAGGTTCTGGGTGGAGAGCATCATGGAAACCTTGATGAAGAGGTTGGGGATGTGCCGTCCGTAGTAGCAGACGGCGATGATAGAACTCCAGCTGGGATTGAGGAAGAAGTTGGCCCCTGTAGTCTTGGCGGCGCGGGTGATGCCGTCGAGGTAGATGAGATGGTTGTCGTTGGCCACCTCAATGCCTCCGAAGTTGCCGAAGAAGGTCCCCTGGTTCTTCAGCAGCAGTTGAGCCAGGCCATCCCCCGCGGGCTCGGTCTCGAACTGCACGCCGGTGGCGGCCTCCACGTCCTTGAATCTTCTCTCAGGAAGCGGCGTGCCGATCAGGTTGGTCGTGCAGAACCAGTCAACGCCCATGATGTTCTCTGCCATGGCGAGGGTGGCCATGAGATTGCCGTTGTACACGTAGTCTTCGGTGAGGGCGACAACAGAGATCATCTCGACAGGTGTGAGGGCCGGGACCTCTCCGGGGACGCTATCGGCCATTCTCTGCATGCACCGGTGGGTGACCCGCGCTCCCTGGAAACCCGAGACCTGGGCAGTGGCAGTACCCAGGCCCTCCTTGTAGGTGATGTTGTTCTGCTCCTCGAAATCCTCTACCTTGCCGAAACCCTTGACCAGGTCCTCTGCATTCTGTATCATGGGGCCGTATTCGGTGCTAGAGAGGATCCCTTTTCTGGTCTCGAGATCTCTCATCTTTTCGATAGTCTCGGCGATCTCCTTCGCTCCACCATGGGATTGCTTCAGGGCGTCGATGGCCTCCATGTCTCTGGCTGACAGCAGATTGAATCTCATCACCGCTACTTCCTCCTGAACAGGAATCACTGGGCATGGTTGCTGGGTAACAGAAACGGCTTCGCCACGAGTGTGGACGAGGGGGTCCACGAGTCTCCACACGATTGAGGAAGTAATCTAGTTCTGCTCCGAACACAGCGGGCCAATGATAGCATTTCCGTGTGCTTCTGTCAAGGTCGCTACGCAAAACGTTGGCTTTTTGAACCTGCCTAGAGTAAGATAATGGGGTCATGTGGAAGAGATGGAGGTTCTGGCTAGGGGTCGCTATCAGCGTCCTCTTTCTCATGTACGCGATCCGGGGGCAGAGACTGCCGGAGGTGTGGGAGGGTCTGCGCCATGCCAACTATCTATGGCTGATACCTGGTATCGTCGTCTATTTTGGCGCCGTGTGGCTGCGCACGTACCGGTGGAAGTACCTCTTACGGCCGATAAAGTCGATACCGGTGCGGACCCTCTTCCCGGTGGTGACCATAGGCTACATGGGAAACAACATCTTCCCCTTTCGAGCGGGGGAGGTGCTCCGAGCGTACGTGCTGAAGAGAAAGGAGCGCGTCAGCGCCAGCGCGAGCCTGGCTACCATTCTGGTCGAACGTATCTTCGATGGGCTGACCATGCTGGTCTTCGTTTTCGCGATCCTTCCCCTCGTACCGACCAACGAGTTCTTGAGGCAACTGCTGCTGTTTATGAGCCTGTTCTTCTTTGGGGCGCTGCTGGTTTTCTTGCTCGTTGCTTCGTCTCCTTCGCGGGTCGAGAAGGTTTCCAGATGGATGGTCGGTCGTCTGGTGGTGGCGCGCTTGCGGGAGCAGGCACTGGGTCTGCTGGCTAAATTCATAGAGGGCCTTCAGGTGCTGAGAAGCGGCCGAGACATGCTTTTCATCATGGGTATCTCCATCCTCCTGTGGCTGGCAGAGGCATGGAAGTACTGGTTTGTGATGCAGAGCTTCGATTTCGACCAGCCGTTCTACGTGCTGGTATTCACCTGTGCCATCGTCAACCTGGCCACCAGCATTCCCTCGACTCCGGGGTATCTGGGCACATTCGAGGTGGCGGGCATAGAGAGTCTGGTGCTCTTCGGGGTGGTGAGGAACATTGCGACCAGCTTCATGCTGGCGCTCCACGCAGCTCTGTGGTTCCCCATCACTGCCTTAGGCGCCTACTTCGCATGGAGGGAAAGCATCAACTGGCGTGAGATGGAGGAACTGCGCGTCCTGGGGAGCGAGACATCACCCAGTGTCGCGGCTGCGCACGAGGACGTGGGACAGTGAAGATTGGTGTGGTGGGCGGCGGCCTAACGGGGCTCACCGCGGCGTACGAGCTTGCCAAGAGGGGGCATCAGGTCCTGCTTTGGGAGAAGGCGCCCTATCTGGGTGGACAGGCTAGCACCTTCGAGGTCGAAGGAACGCCTCTTGAGAGATACTACCATCATATCTTCACGGGCGATGCAGACATGATGGGCCTCATTGAGGAGCTGGGTCTGTCGGAAAGGATGCAATGGTTGGCATCCAAGGTGGGGTTCTTCTACGAGGATGCGATCTACGATTTCGTGACCCCTCTGGATCTCGTTCGTTTCCGGCCTCTTGGCTTGGTGCAGCGGGTCAGGGCCGGTCTGGTGACTCTCTACCTTCAGAGATTCGGGGACTGGAAAGACCTGGAGGAATTCACCGCCGAGGATTGGATACGCCGATACGCAGGGGAACAGGCCTACCAGGTGATCTTCGCACCGCTGTTGCGGGCCAAGTTCGGGGAGTACTTCGATCAGGTCACCATGGCCTGGTTGTGGAGCAAGTTCAAGGACCGGGTGGGTTCGCGAAGCAAGGGCATGACCCGGGAGTTGTTGGGCTACATGGAAGGCAGTTTCCAGCCGTTCATTGACGGCCTAGCTGACGGGATCACCTCGATGGGAGGGAAGATACTTTCCGACACCCCCGTGGAGCGGTTGACTATTGAGGACATGAAGGTGAAGGGTGTCGTGGCCTCCGATGTATGGACCGTTGACCAGGTCATCGCCACCGTGCCCTCCTTCGTGTTCCTTCGAATCGCGCCTGAGCTGCCAGAGGAGTATGCGAGTCAACTGCGGGAGGTGTCGTACCAGAGTGCCTTGTGCCTGGTATTGAAGATGAAGCGGTCCTTGTCTCGCATCTACTGGCTGAACATTAGCGATCCGTCCTTCCCGTTCGTCGGTGCCATCGAGCATACGAACCTGATACCAGCGGAGAAGTACAACGGAAAGCACGTTCTCTATCTGAGCAACTATGTGTCCGAGACCGATCCTTTGTACTCGGCCTCGGCAGACGAGCTGTTCAGGCATTATCTTCCGTCCTTGAGGAAGATCAAGCCCGAGTTCCGGGAGGACTGGGTCGAGGAGCTATGGCTGTACCGCGAGGACGCGGCCCAGCCCATAATCACCTGTGGCTACTCCCGCCGCGTCCCTTCTTATCAGACGCCTGTGGAGGGTTTATACCTGGCCAATACGACTCAGATCTATCCCCAAGATCGGGGGATGAACTATAGCGTGAGACTGGGAAGGGTTGTGAGTGAGTTGACGGCCCGGTGAGGCGGGGCTGGTGCGGGGACGACCGGCATGACCACCTCGGTATGGGCTGTCTCACTACTGGGTGAGAGGTGTGTTGATGAGTAAGATCAGCGTGATAGGAGGAGCTGGCTACGTTGGGCTCACCACCGGGGCCTGCTTCGCCGACCTGGGAAACGAAGTGGTCTGTGTTGACATCGACCAAGCAAAGATTACTGGTCTGAGGCAGGGCAGGTTGCCCATCTACGAGCCGGGCCTGCAGGAGTTGGTGGAGCGCAACGCCAAGATGGAGAGGCTCTCGTTCACGTCATCCTACGTCGAGGGACTGAAGGATGCCGAGTTCGCCTTCATTGCGGTGGATACGCCCTCCGGCAGCGAAGGTGAGGCAGACTTGAAGTACGTGCGCATGGGCGCCGAGATGATCGCCGAGCAGATGACCAACTCTCTGGTCATCGTGAACAAGAGCACGGTGCCTATAGGTACAGGTGACTGGGTGGCCGAGATCGTGCAGGAGCACATAGGACCCGGGCTCGAGTTCTCCGTGGTGTCCAACCCGGAGTTCCTGCGCGAGGGGTCCGCGATCAACGATTTCCTGTATCCCGACCGCATCGTCCTGGGATCCACTGATCGCCAGGCGGCGGAGAAGGTGGCACAGCTCTATCTTTCGCTGCGTGCTCCCATCATCGTCACCGATTTACGTACCGCCGAGATGATCAAGTACGCTTCCAACGCCTATCTGGCCAACCGCATCTCGTTCATCAACGAGATGGCCTCCATCTGTGAGCAGTTGGGAGCGGATATCAAGGAAGTGGCCATAGGCATGGGCTACGACAAGCGAATAGGCCATTCCTACCTCGATGCGGGAGTGGGCTGGGGAGGTTCTTGCTTCCCCAAGGATGTCAAGGCGCTCGCTCACATGGCGGCGATCCACGGGTGTCATCCTCAGCTGTTGCGGGCCGTGATAGAGATCAACAGGGACCAGAGAAGACGGGTGGTCCAGAGTCTGCGCGAGCTACTGGGCACTCTGCATGGCAAGACGGTGGGGGTCCTGGGCTTGGCGTTCAAGCCCAATACTGACGATATGCGGGAGGCTCCTGCGGTGGAGATTATCCATCTCCTCCGGAATGAGGGCACGTTGGTCAAAGCCTTTGATCCTGTTTCCATGCCACGGGCCAAGGAGATCGTGCCCGAGATCACGTACTGCGATGATGCCTACGAGGTGGCCGAGGGGAGCGATGCTCTGGTCATCGTGACCGACTGGAATGAGTTCAAGCACCTGGACATGGGTCGCATCAAGGCATCTATGGCTGAGCCGGTTCTGATTGATGGGCGCAATATCTACGAGCCGAGGAAGATGCAGGAGCTGGGTTTCGTCTACCGAGGTATCGGACGGGGCTACAACAGGGCCGAACTTGCCCGGGCTGCCGAGGTGCTCAATATCGGACATGCACGGGAGTTAGAAGAGATCGAGGATGAGGAGTCCTAGCCGGACAGAGGAAGCGCGGGCAGAGGCATGCTGAGCGTAGGCGTGGATCTCATTGAGACAGAACGGATCGCCCGAGCGTTGGAGCGCTGGGGCGATCGCTTCTTGTCGCACGTCTACACTGCTGCAGAGGTGCAGTATTGCAGAAACCACGTGCCTGAGTTAGCTGCTCGCTTCGCGGCCAAGGAGGCCGTGTCCAAGGCCCTGGGCACGGGGCTGCGTGGAGTCACCTGGCGGGAGATGGAGATACTGTCCGATGTCCGCGGCAAGCCGCTGGTGACTCTCCACGGCCGGGCGAAGAGGCGGGCCGAGGAACTCGGGCTGGAGGACTTTGCCATCAGTCTTTCTCATTCCAGAAGGTACGCCGTCGCTTTCGTGGTGGCAAAAGACTAGCGGAGTGGAGTGGACGGCGAAAGCCATAGGGGGTATTCATGTCGGAGCCAGTACTCTTCCTTGTTGTTGGGGGTCTTGTCGTTCTTCTGGTCGTGGGCTGGGTGATCGCTCTGGTCAGGAAGGTGGGCGGCTGCCTCATCCATCTCATGCTAGTTGCTGCGGGACTACTCCTGTTCCTGTATCTTAGCTGGCTGTTCTGGCAGCGGTTTCTGCAAGGCTGAGAGGGTCGACGCTCGGGCCCCCGCACCTTCGCACCGCCTTTTCTCAGATTGTTCTCATCTTGGTAAAGTGTACCGAGAGAACGCCCGCTTGACAGGGCAGTGGAATAGTAGTAACATCGTTCATACTTGCAGGCTGAAGAGGCCGAACAGCGTAAACGGGGACATAGTAGGTCTGGAGGGCTGATCACAGAGAGCTGGTGTACGGTGAGAACCAGTATCGCGCCAGACGGAACCGGTCCCAGGAGCTGCGAGCGAAAAGGACCTGTGGGGGCGCGGCCCGCCGGGGGGTCCGGTAAGCTATGCCGGTTGGCCACCGTTATGGGGCCCGGGTATCTCCGTTGATGCGGGGCTGTACTCGCGATGAGAGAGGCTGGTTCTGCTGGCCCGTCTGTTGGTGCGGGCGATTGCATGGGTGCAGGCTGGCCTAAGTAGGGTGGTACCGCGGGATCGCTACAGGTCTCGTCCCTATGGGACGGGACCTTTTTGTACTCCGGTACTGGTACAAGCGTAGAATCTTGGATTCTTGACGAAGGAGGACAACATGGCGCAGAGACTGGCGTCACGAGGTGAGGACTTCTCTGCCTGGTACAACGAGATTGTGCTGAAGGCGGACCTGGCTGACTACTCCCCGGTCCGAGGGTGCATGGTCATCAAACCATACGGCTACGAACTCTGGGAGGCGGTGAAGGGCGGCCTGGACGGGCGCTTCAAGGAGACAGGGCACGTGAATGCCTACTTCCCTCTTCTTATTCCTATGAGTTTCTTAGAGAAAGAATCGGAGCACGTGGAAGGCTTCTCGCCACAACTCGCAGTGGTGACGCACGGTGGGGGGAAGGAACTGGAAGAGCCGCTGGTAGTCAGGCCGACCTCGGAGACCATCATCGGCCACATGTATGCCCAATGGGTCCAGTCGTACAGGGATCTTCCCATACTCATCAATCAGTGGGCCAATGTCGTTCGCTGGGAACTGAGGACCAGGCTCTTCTTGCGGACGATGGAGTTCCTGTGGCAGGAGGGTCACACGGTTCACGCTACCTACGAAGAAGCTGAGGAGGAAACGCTGCGTATCCTGGGCTTGTACGCCGATTTCGCCATCCGTGATGCAGGAATCCCGGTGGTCGTGGGACGCAAATCGGAATCGGAGAAGTTCCCCGGGGCTCTGACCAGCTACTCGATCGAGGCCATGATGGGAGACAAACGGGCTTTGCAGGCCGGGACCTCTCATAACCTGGGACAGAACTTCGCCAA
>DATKVP010000290.1:0-2631 GCA_035530015.1 Anaerolineae bacterium
GCAGTTGACGATCTCCTCATCCAGGAGGTTTATCTCATCCACGTACAGCACGTTTCTGTGGGCGTAGTACAGGATGCCTTGCTGCAACTGCCAGCGGCTCTGCTCCAGAGCTACCCTGGGGTTTGGTCCCCCGATTACGTCCTCCATGGTGGCATTGAGGGGCAGTTCCACCAGGTGCATCGGGGCCAGGTAGGTGATGTCCTCGCCCCTCTCCAGCTTGGCGGCACAGTCGGCACAGACGTACTCCATGGAGATGGCGGCCAGTCGTGGCTCGCAGCCGTCAGGGCAACTGCTGTGCGGCCCTGGGGGGAGCAAGTCGACCAGACCTCGGGCCGCCGTCGTCTTGCCCGTGCCCCGCGGACCGAGGAGAAGGACCCCTCTGACTCGCGGGTTGATAGCAGACAGGATCAAAGCGGTCTTCATCTCGTCCTGGCCTACCAGGGCCAGCAGGGGGTAGTTTACGATCTCGGCCATCACCTTGCGCACCCGTTGTCGAGGAGTGTGTTCAGTTCCCCAAATGTGTCCTGGCTCTGCCGTGCGGGCTACTGCGCGTATCCGTTGGGATGAGTCCGCGTCCAGCGCCAGGCGCTGTCGATGATGTCGGCCACGTCGGGGTATCGTGGTTCCCAACCAAGTTCGCGCCGAATCTTGCTCGAACTCGCCAGCAGCGTTGCCGGGTCGCCAGGGCGTCGAGGGGTTATCCGCGCTGGAATCGGGTGCCCCGTTACCTCGCGTACCGTGGCTATCACTTCTTGTACGGTGAAACCCTGGCCGTTGCCCAGGTTGTAGACGCGACTGCTCTCGTCCAGCGCATCGAGAGCCAGCACGTGAGCCTGGGCCAGGTCTACCACGTGTATGTAGTCCCGCACGCAGGTCCCGTCTCTGGTGGAGTAGTCGTCTCCGTAAATGTCCAGGTGATCCTTCAGCCCCAGCGCGACTTTGAGGACGAGGGGTATCAAGTGGGTTTCGGGCTCGTGATCCTCCCCATACTGCTCTGATGCTCCGGCCGCGTTGAAGTAGCGAAGGGTGGCATAGCGCAGCCCATATCTGACCTCACACCAGTGGAGCATCCTCTCGATCATGAGCTTGGATTCGCCATAGGGACTGCTGGGCGCGAGTCTATCGTCTTCCTGAATGGGGACGCGCTCGGGCTCGCCGTAGACGTTGGCCGTGGAGGAAAGGATGAAGCGCTTGACGTCATGGCTGGCCATAACCTCCAGCAGGTTTATGGCATTGCCAACGTTGTCCCGCACGAAAGGGAGGGGATCGCGCATGGAGAAGGGGACGACGCTGTGCGCAGCGAAGTGCATGACTGCGTCGATCGTATGTCCATCGAATACTTCGGCGAGCCTCGCCTTGTCTGCGAGGTCTCCTTGCTCGAAGATCGCTCTCGGATGTACCGCGCCGCGATGGCCGTAGAGCAAACTATCGTAGACGACCACTTGGTGGCCGGCTTTGACCAACTCCTCCGTGGCCACGCTTCCGATGTAGCCAGCGCCGCCTGTGACGAGGATGTTCATAGTCTGATTCCTGGACTATTATAAACACTCCTGCTCGATTTCTCAACTCAATCGTGCGAGAACCGTTAAGCACGTGCCAGAACAAGAAGGAGGGCATGGGAGTTCGGTCTCTTCCCATGCCCTCTCTGGTGAGGGCTCAAGTTCGGGCGAGCAGTTGTCAGGCCGACCAGTCGGCGTTAGTAGGGCCAGGCCGTCTCGTCAATCGTTTAGCTGTTGCCCGCATGGTCGAAATCATCTGTATGATTGCCGAACACTTGCGAGGGCGCGCCAACCGTCAAGGCGGAAAGCAGAGTGCCTCGCTGCTCGAAGAGGGTGCTTAGAGGTTCATGGCCATCAGGGACAGCAACGTGGTGATCATCAGCGCCGGGATTTTTTTGTGGCGCTGGGAGCAAACGCGTGGAAACGAGTTCGCCCGAAAGCGGGAGAGGCGTCGCCCCTGGGCACGGTCAACCTCATCATGGAGGGAGAGCTGTATGTCCGGAGTCAGTCACAGAACTTGCGGTGGGCCTTGAGGAGCTAAGAGACCGCTTCTTGGCTCTGCCTCGTCTCTGGAGCCACAGAGCAGGTCGTCGTGAGCCACTGCGTCGCATCCGTGCCTGACCAACTTACGGCTCCTCACGCTACCATGGTATTCGTGTGGCTAGTCCTGGGGCAGTGTAGCCTCTGTCGCCCCTTTGCTCTGGTGGGTAGATCACAGGGAGTAGCGGGCAGGTGTCAGTGCCGGCAATACACGACGCGTGGGGATACCGGGGAGGCACGTCAGGTGACCGGTCCCGACCTCGCCGGCTGGGGCCGACTATTCGCGGAACCACTGGACGATCTTCGAGACTAGCACGTCCAGCACCCCAGCGCGCTCGGGGTCGTAGTAGGTGAGGTCGTACTCGTTGGACGAAATGACTCGCTCGCCTTCTCGCAGGCTCAGCGCGAGTACGCCCGGGTCTTCGTTGAAGGCGAGATCCAGCCAGCCTATAGCATGACACGAGTCGGGAGGCAAGGATACGACCTGGGAAAACACCGCTTTCCCGTCCAGCTGTACCTCCAGGCGGGACTCAGGGCAAGGGCTGAGGAGGTCATTGATGCACCAAATGCGGGCGTGAAAGTCATCGCCCGC
>DATKVP010000291.1:0-2805 GCA_035530015.1 Anaerolineae bacterium
CCCTCTACCGCTGTGCGCCTGGATCAAGGTCAGCTCCGGGAAGTCCACCGCCACATCGTCAATCCACAGAGGGTCCCCATACTTCAGCCTGGCACCTGTGAAGATGGATGAGCCTGTGTGAATCATGACAGGGATCTTCAGCTCCTCAGCCTTGGCGTAGAGCGGATAAACCATGCTATCATTGGCATAGAAGCCCTGGTAGGTGGGGTAGAGCTTGAGACCTTTGAATCCCATCTCCAGAACGTACCGCTCCAACTCCTGAGCTGGATTGGCCACCGTGAAGGGGTTGATGTTGGCGAAGGGGACAAGCACCTCCTGGCCCCGGCAGAACTCAGCTATGGCTTCGTTGCTGATGACCCCGGTGGTGATGGGGCTGATCTCGGTCAGCACCACGGCGTAGTCCACACCATTCTGACG
Organism: Anaerolineae bacterium; assembly: GCA_035530015.1. Classification (GTDB taxonomy): domain Bacteria; phylum Chloroflexota; class Anaerolineae; order UBA7937; family B3-Chlor; genus JAUVXJ01. The sequence goes on from DATKVP010000291.1 coordinate 418, forward strand.
CAGCATGTCCACCAGGAGTTCGGGCGACGTCATGAGCTTGCTCAGATACTCCATATCCTCACCGCTGGACTGAACGAGGTACTCCTTCGTCCAGGGTTGGAGGTTCTCCGGGTCCATGACGTGCACATGAAAGTCAATCACAGGCATAGGCTGTACTCACCTTCTTGTTGTCGTAGTATCCTCCGGAGCAGGCCCCGTGCGCGGACCTACCGCGCGCAGACACCGCTCCACTTAGGATCGGGGCAACGGGCGTCATGCGAGCAGGGTCCACCCGATGCACCCAGCAGAAGGTTCTCCGGTGCTAACGGTCGCACGCGCTAGCCCTGCTGGCAAATCTCGAGGTATCACGCGTCAGAGTATATCATGTTCCCTCCAACAGGCAAAGACATGACAGGACTGGTCCTGGCTTCAGGCTCACCGCGGCGCAGAGAGCTTCTCCGATTGCTGGGCCTGCCCTTCGACGTCGCCGAACCACCCGCAGATGAGGGCGAGCTACGCGGCAGTGACATATCGAGGCAGGCAGCGTTACTGGCCCAATCCAAGGCTCTCTCGGTGGCAGCGCAGAATCCAGCCGATGTGATCGTCGCTGCGGATACCGTGGTGGTGCTGCGTGGGGTGGTGATGGGCAAACCAGCAGACGCAGCTTCGGCGCGGGAGATGCTCGAGGCCCTCCGCGGTCAAGAGCACTTGGTCATCAGTGGACTGACGGTTGTTCATCCTTGCAGCTCAGCGCCAAGAGTGCGGGCAGTGAAGACGCGGGTGTGGATGCGGGACTATGGAGATCATGAGATAGAAGCTTACATAGCGAGGCGCGAGCCTTTCGACAAAGCTGGGGCCTACGCCATCCAGGATCGGCACTTCCAGCCTGTGGAGAGAATCGAGGGCTGCTACGCTAACGTGATGGGATTGCCGCTCTGCCATCTCTTCGAGACGCTGAGCCGCGCGGACTTCCCCGCTCTGATATCGCCGGCCTCGGGCTGCGAGAACCTCACGGGACGAACGTGCCCCGTTGCCGGCACCATCCTGGACTCGGGGAGTCATTGACTTTGTCTCTGGGTCGTGATAGACTTACCAGCACGACACTGAACTGCGAATGATGACGGAAAACAGGCTGGCCAAAGGTGCCTTACTGAAGGCCATACCAAGGCTGCGGGGCTTGGATGTCTTGGTGCTCGGCGACCTCGTTCTGGATGAGTACATCGTCGGCCGAGCCACCCGGCTCTCCAGAGAGGCCCCGGTCCCCGTGCTGGAGTTTGGTCGCCGCTTCTATGTACCTGGAGGGGCTGCCAATCCAGCCCACAACATCAGTGCCCTGGGCAGCACCGCTCACCAGATCGGTGTCGTGGGCGACGACGACTCAGGTCGCTTGCTCGTCGACCGCCTGCTGCAAGCCGGTATCGCCACTGACGGCCTGATCGTCGACCACACCCGTCCCTCGACCACGAAGACTCGTGTAGTCGCCGAGGGCACCCTCGTGTTTCCCCAGCAACTGGCACGCATAGACCAGGTGGAGCGACGTCCCCTCGATCCTGAGATTACGTCGCAGCTCGTAGCGCACCTGGAAGACACAGGTCCTCGCATGGGCGCACTGCTTCTCTCGGACTACAAGGTGGGTGTGGTCAACGAAGAGACCATCGCCGCGGCGCGGCGCGTCGCTGGCGAGCACGGTACGCCGATCACCGTCGATTCGCAGGGCGATCTGCACAAGTTCAAGGGTCTCGACATTATCAAGTGCAACCGCAGGGAAGCCGAGGCAGTCCTCGGAGCCTCACTGTGCAAGGAAGATGACTATGAGCGCGGCGGGCTGGATATACTAACTGACCTGGGGGCGTCGGCGGTGATCATCACCAGGGGCGCTGAAGGTATGTCTTTGATCACCAGAGACGACGGGTGCCTCCATGTGCCCGCCGCCAACCGTAGCGAGGTGTTCGACGTCACGGGCGCAGGCGACACAGTGATCGCGGTAGTGACCCTCGCCCTCGCCGCTGGACTGGAGATAGCGGAGGGTGTCCAACTGGCCAACTACGCCGCCGGGTTGGTGGTGCGGAAACTCGGTAACGCGACGCCGACGGAGGAGGAACTGGCCTGGGCCATAGAACACTGGCCGGAGCCTGACCTTTGAGCCGCGCGATGCGATGTGAGATCATAGGCCCTGGCGCCCTGTGGTGAGACCAGCTTCTCGCAGGAGCCCTCGGCCGGTCTGGATGACAGAGAAGTGATGGGAGGTTTTGAATGGGAAGAGTAGGCATCATTGGAGTCGGGCAAAGTGCCTTTGTCCGCGGATACCCCGGATCGATCCGGGAGCTGGCCTATGAAGGGTTCAAGGAGGCCATGGAGGACGCGAAGATATCCAACAAGGACGTCGACGCCTCCATCGTCTGCTCTGCC
>DATKVP010000292.1:0-4487 GCA_035530015.1 Anaerolineae bacterium
TACCGTCATGATTCGGTCGTATAGCGAACTGGCCAAGCCGCTGGTGGTAGAGGTATACCGCCGGCTACTTCAGAGCGGGGCTGGGGAGATAATCAACAGAGTCGACTTTGAGGAGATCAGAGAGGTCCTCCTGGGCGAAGCCTCCGATGAACGCCTCGCTATGTTCCCTTCGCTAAGCATGCATCTGGCTGAACATACCGACGTGTATATCCAGATCCTCTGTGCGGGGAACACAAAGCTCTTGAGCAGCTTCGACGCGGCAAGAGTGGCCCAGTGGCGCATGTCGGACGCAAGGGTACGGGCCTACCTTACTGACAACACTCGGTGGGTCGTGACGCTGTACCCGACGCCTGCGGGTGCTCAGGATGCAGAGTTGTCCACGGAGCAGTTCGAGGACTTTGTGTACGGTGCCGTGGACCAGGACTGGGCGCAGCTGGCTCGAGACCAGGCGAGACTCAAAGACTTGTTCGACGCGGGCAAAGAGGTGGTCATCAGAGGAGAGGATACCGAACTGAGGATGCGTATTGAGGGGCGCACCTTCATCAGCGCTGATGGGAAGGTGAACATGCCCGACGGAGAGGTGTTCACAGGACCCGTCGAGGACAGTGTCGAGGGACATATCCTCTTCAGCTACCCCGCTATATATCCGGCCTTCGGTGGACGCGAAGTCGAGGGGGTGCATCTCTGGTTCGAGCGGGGCAGAGTGGTGAAAGCCACTACTACCAAGGGAGAGGACTACCTCCTGGCGATGCTGGATATGGATACGGGATCCAGGTACGTCGGAGAACTCGGCCTGGGAAACAACTACAGGATAGACCGTTTCGTCAAGAACATTCTCTTCGATGAGAAGATCGGTGGCACTGTCCACCTGGCCCTGGGTAGGGGCTATCCACAGACTGGCAGCAAGAACGAGTCGGGCCTGCACTGGGACATGATCAAAGACTTGAGGGATGGAGGGGAGATACTCCTCGACGGCACACTTGTTCAGAGAGACGGCCAATGGTTGAGCTGAGCAGAGAGGGGATCTCTGGTTGACGGGGCAAACGGCGCGTGTTGTATTAAGAGTACTGCTGCTGTGCAGCATGCTCCTCATGTGGCTCCCGAGTCCTGCCCGCGCTCAAGGGGTATCTGTCGACCGCATCATGAGTCTGATGACGGTTGAGGAGCGGGTTGGACAGGTATTCATGGTGGATTTCGTCGGAGCGGACACTTCGGAAGAGAGCAGCATAGCGGAGCTGGTGTTGGAGTACAAGATTGGCTCCGTGCTCATCTCTGAGTCCGCGGCCAATTTCGACAACAGCGGCGAGGAGCCCTTGTCGCACCAGGTATCTCGTCTGACGAACCGCTTGCAGGGTCTGGCGTATCAGGCCAGCAGCCGCAGCATAGATGAGCAAGAGGTATTCGTACCCCTCTTCGTAGCGGTAGAGCAGGAAGGGAATGGGTATCCATACACTCAGCTACGTAGTGGCTTTACTCCACTCCTCAGCAACATGGCCATCGGCGCATCATGGAGTGAAGAGAACGCCCGCGAAACTGGTGCAGTTGTGGGACGGGAACTGGCGGCGGTTGGAGTGAACCTCCTCTTGGGACCTGTGGCTGATGTGGTGGATACCCCAAGGTCCGGGGAACGAGGCGATCTTGGGATCCGCGTGTTCGGAGGCAGTCCATACTGGGTGGGGAATTTGACGCGGGCGTACGTGAGGGGTGTTCATGAGGGCGGCGGTTCCAGGGTCGCGACCATCGTCAAGCACTTTCCAGGTCACGGGGGAAGTGGACGAGACCCTGAGCGCGAGGTAGTCACCATCAACAGCACTCTTGAGGAGATGCGAGCGCTCGACCTGGTGCCCTTTGCAGCGGTGACGGCGTGGAGGGCCGGTGATCCCCTGGGCACCACGGACGGCCTGATGGTTGGACACATAAGGTGCCAGGCCTTCCAGGAGAACATGCAGTTCTTCAGTGATCCGCTCACCCTGGATGAGCGAGGGCTGGGAACGGCGATGAGCCTACCTGAGTTCGCCGACTGGCAGTCGAGCGGCCTGTTGGTCGCTGACTTTCTCGGGGCAGAGGCCATCAAGGATCATCTCGATGCGCAGCGGGCTGGTTTTCCTCACTTCAGAATCGCTCGAGAGGCCCTCATGGCAGGCAGTGACATCCTGCCTCTGGTTCGCTTCTCGTTGTCTGGGGACTGGGAGAGTGATGCCTTCCCGAGGATAGCAGAGACGATCGAGTACTTTCAGGATCGCTACAGGTATGACCCAGAGTTTCGCCCGCTGGTGGATGAATCTGTAAGGAAGATACTGCAAGCCAAGCTGAGACTGTATGGCAGTCTCTCCCTCGAAGAGGTGTTGGTTGCCGAGGATGCCGCGGCCAGCTCCGTGGGGGGTTCAGGAGACTCGGTCAGGCGGATGGCAGAAGAGGCCGTTACCTTGCTCTATCCGGGCGAGCAGGAGCTGCGGGTTCGCATCCCAAACTCACCAACCGCCGAGGATGATATCCTCATTCTACAGTGCTTCGAGGATTGCTACTCCTCCCCGATTCTGTCAGGAGATGCTCTCCAAAACACGCTGGTTCGTCTCTACGGCCCTACGGGCGCAGGTCGGATTGATCCCGAGAGGGTCCACACTCTTGGCTTCAGACAAGTGAGCGAGTGGATCGCTGGAAGCCTCACGGAGGCGGACGCACAGGCGATCGAGCGTCTCTTTCAGGATTCTGAGTGGATCGTGGTTGCCCTATCCGACTACAACCCTGACGATTTTCCGGCTTCGAGGGCTGTGAAAGACCTTCTGCAAGAGAGGGAGCAGTACCTGGGTGGAAAGATGTTGGTGACCATCGCCTACGACGCTCCCTATCATCTCGACAGTACCGAAGTCGCCAAACTGACGGCATACTACGCGGTCTATGGCAAAGCGGGTCCGTGTCTCGAAGCTTCACTGCGGCCCTTGTTCGACCTGGAATTTACGGCGACTGGCGCTCCTCCCGTGGATGTCCCGGGCGTCGACTACGAATTGGCATCTGCGTTGCAGCCTGGTCCCGACCAGACCATCGGATTGGAGAAGCTATCTCCTCTTGGAGATGAGCCCCTCTATGTCGGTGGAGATCCCCTGGTCGTGCGCTCCAGCGTGATCCTCGACCGGAATGGTCACCCCGTGCCGGACGGCACAGAAGTGGAGTTCAGGGGGAACTATCTGCAGTCGGATATCTTCATCGAACCCCAGGTGGTCACGGACACCGTCGCAGGAGTGGCGGGGGCGAGTTTCGTGTTGGGGAGTCCCGCACCGGCGGGGATGCTGCAGGTGAGCGCTGAGAGCGGAGACGCCGGGTCGGACTCCCTGATTGTGCGCGTGGTCCTGCCGGTCACGCCGTTTCCTACCTTCACCCCGACTGCCACGGCAACAGCGAGCCCGACGCCCACGATCACTCCTGTGCCGCCAACACCAACGATCTCCACGCCTACGCCCACACCGCTGGCACCTCCGCCTGCTAGACCGGAAAGCCGTCCAGTCGACTGGCTCGATTTCTTTCTAATGGCTGGTGGAACGGTGCTGGGAAACGTCGTCGGCGTTCAGGTGCGCCGCGGGCGCAGGAAGGGCTGGGACCGTGAGGTACAACTAATCCTGTACGGGGTGGGCTTGCCTCTGGTGGGCTACCTCCTGTATGGCCTGGGGCTGCTCAACCCCACGTCCCTCGCGGGCTTGCAGGGGCCCGCGACGAGGATCACCCTGTTGCTTCTCACCGCGGTCCTGGCGTTCCTTCCGAGTGGGGTAGTCTGGCTGAGACGCAGCTGACGTCTTTGGACGGGTTGCTCCTGTCAGAAGAGAGGTTCTGGTTGCATGATGGTCATCAGGACTGCCAGCAGCAGAAGGACCATCACACCGAGGGACAGTAATTTGTGGGGCAAGAGGCTTGACCACAGCAACGCCAGGCCGGTTTGCGTCCTCGCTCTGAGCGACAGGTTCCGGGCCATCGTCAGGTCTATCCTCAGCTCGTCCACGCTCTGATAACGGTCGTCGGGCCGGGTAGCCACGGCCTTGAGAATCAGATACTCAGTAAGAGGGGAAATGAGTGGATTGAGGGTCCGTGGGCTGGAGAGGCTCTCGGGTTCGAGGAAGCGCTGTTGAGCGTTCGTGGGTGCGCGGCCGGTCAGCAGATGGTACATGGTCGCGCCCAGCGAGTAGATGTCGGATCGGACGTCGGTGCGGCCGCTGCCGCCACCGTACTGCTCCAGGGGTGCGTAGGTGGGCGTACCGAAAGCGTGCACTAGCGTAATGGTAGTTGGATCGCTCGCATCGAAGAACTTGACCAACCCGAAGTCGACGAGCTTGACGACGTTGCCCGACATCAGCTTAACATTGGCCGGTTTGACGTCCCGATGGATGATGGGGGGAGTCTGTCCATGGAGGTACGCGAGGGCGTTGCATATCTGGTCGGCCCACTCCAGGACATCGCTTTCGGGCAGGTGCTGCTCGCTCGCCCGGGCATCGTCGAGC
>DATKVP010000293.1:0-4736 GCA_035530015.1 Anaerolineae bacterium
TCAGCCGGCTCCCCTTTCTCCAGCGGATAGTAGAAGCTGCAAATGAGGTCTTCCTCGTCTCGATACCTGGCCAACTCCCTCAGCTCTTGTGTGTCAAACACGAGTTCCACCTCCCCATTATCTCCGGACAACCGCAAGTTGCTGCCCACATGAAGCACACTTGTCTCCGGCAAGGCTGATGACGGTGTTGTAGCCAATCCTGCCGATGGCCACCGCACCACACGAGGGGCACAACGTATTCTCATACATGTCACCAGGCACGTTCCCTGCATAGACGTACTTCAGCCCGGCCTCTCGCCCGATCTCTACAGCTCTGTGTATTGAATCCAGCGGAGTACCGGGTCTGTCCTGCATCCTATATCGAGGCGTGAAACGAGACACGTGCCAGGGCATGTCCATGTCCACTCCGGCGATGAACTGGGCGATCCTTGTGAGTTCTTCGTCGCCGTCGTTCAGCCCTGGGATCAGCAGAGTCGTCACCTCGACCCACACGCCGTGCTCGTGCATGGCCTGGATGGTGTCCAGCACCGGCTGAAGTCGCGCTCCGCACAGTCGACGATAGAACGCGTCGTCGAAGCTCTTCAAATCCACATTGGCCGCATCCAGGTAGGGATTGATTTCGTCCAATGCCTCCAGTGTCATATACCCGTTGGTCACGAAGATATTCTTGATGCCCTCCTCATGGGCAAGCTTCGACGCGTCGTAGGCGTATTCGAAGAAGACTGTAGGCTCGGTATAGGTGTAGGCGATGCTGTCGCAGGCATACCTCTTGGCCGCAGCGACGACCTCAGCCGGCGGAAACTCCTCACCCCGGAGCCGCACATCTTCTCTGGGAGCCTGTGAGATGTCAGAGTTCTGGCAGAAACGACAGCGGAAGTTGCAGCCCACGGTGGCGATGGAGAAGCTTCTGGTGCCAGGTAGGAAATGATAGATGGGCTTCTTCTCTATAGGATCCACGTGCGCGGCGATCGCTTCCGCATACACCAGAGTGTAGACCACACCTCCTTCATTCTCCCGGACGCCACAGAGGCCTTTGCGTCCCGGCTTGATGGTGCAGCGATGAGCGCACAGGCCACATCGGGCGAGACTGTTGTCCAGGCTCTCATACAGCATAGCCTCTCTGCGCATGACCATTTCCTCTCATCTCTTCCAGAAGCTGTCGAAGTTCATAGGCGTTGTCCACAGCGTAGGCCAAGGCATCATTGTTGAAATAGACGAAGACACCATGTCCACGATTCATGAGGTCCTGAAGCCGCCCTGCCAGGTCCCGCAACTGATCCTCGCCATAGCACCCGCCGTACTTGACGCCGACTCCGTGCATCCTCGCATAGACGACAGGCCCCGTCGCCAGAAACGGACAGTCCAGGCCTGGCATGCTGATATGACAGAACCCTACGTCCTTGCCTCTCAAGAGTTCGAACACCCGATCACAATACCAGCTGCGCTCGCGGAACTCGAACACGTGCACAAGGTCCTCTGGCAGGTGATGGAGGAAGTCGCTCAACCTATTCACATCACACTGCCAGTTGGGCGGTAGCTAATAGAGAATCGGACCCAGCTTGTCCTCCAACAACCTGGCCCGCTCGAGGAATCTGTCAACGGATTCCGCGGAGTCCCGCAGTTTCCTGAGGTGGGTAATCCCGCGGGGGGCCTTCAGCGCGTAGATAAATCGCGGCGGGCTCTGCTCCCTCCAGCGCACGAAGGTCTTCGCTGTGGGCAATCGATAGAACGTATAGTTGATCTCAACGCTCGGGAAGTACGTGGCGTAGTGAGCGAACCACTCTCGCTGAGGCAAATCGGCAGGGTAGAAGAGTCCACTCCAGTGGTTGTAGCTCCAGCCCGAGGTGCCAACGAAGGACCTGCCTGTGTTCACTACCTGGCCCTATGGCCGTCTTGACAACGAGCTTGAGGCCTCTCCCAGGCTCAGCCGCGTGGCAGGAAACCAATTGGGTTCCGCTTCACGCCGCCCTGCCGGATCTCGAAGTGCAAATGGGCGCCGGTGGACCGGCCGGTGCTGCCCACCAGGCCTATGACGTGTCCACGGTCGACGCCCTGCCCGGCGATGGCACGTATCTCGCTCATGTGAGCGTACAGGGTCTCGAACCCATTGCCGTGATTGACAATCACGTAGTTACCGTACCCTCCCATCCATCCGGTGGCCGCCACGTAGCCTGCGTCCGCGGCGTAGATGGGCGTTCCGGTTGCTGCACCTACGTCGATAGCCTGATGTCCCAGCCAGTAACCCTGCGTCAGGTATCCACTCGTAGGCCACATGAAGTTGCCGGTACCCTGAGGGGCGTTAGTCGGCGGAGGGGCGGTGGCGCGTACGTATCTGGGAACAACAGGCCTCGTGCCGCCAGGTACAACTAACCTTTGGCCCGCCTGCAACTCGTACGGCTCAGCGAGGTCGTTATACTCGCACTCGACGATGACCGATACCTCCACACTGTTGCGCTTGGCTATGCTGTCGAGCGTATCGCCGGCCTTGACCTCATGGTATGCGCCATTCAGGGGGAGTATGAAGAGCTCTTGGCCCACGACTATGTAGTCCGGCCACGTTTCCAGTTCCGGGTTGGACCAAAGGATGGTCTCTGGTCGAAGGCCGAAGCTCTGGGCAATCTTGGAAACGTTGTCTCCCGCCTGAACGACGTAGACAATGACTCCTTGCCGCCCCCTCTCCGGGATGATGGTGATCGGCGCCACGCCCCTGGTGAGAAAGTCCGGGTTCTCCTGGCTACCCGCGCCCCAGGATACGAGCGTCACCTGCTCGCGCGGGGCCACGTCCAATTGGAAAGCCTCGGCCCGTCTCAGGCCCTCGATCCCCAGGCCGCCGCTGGAGAGGACGATGACTACGGACACGATGATAGCCAGGTGAGAAGCGTAGCGCGTGGGAGCCAGAGCGTCGCTCTTCGACCGGCGCATCAGGGTGTTGAGCAACCGCGGAATCCTGCGTTTCGAGGATAGCTCTAGCATTCAGTTGACGTCTGCGAATCGGTTTCTATCGGAGAAGCTCCTTGTCCAGCGTCTCTATCAGCTCTTTGTTGTTCTTCGTCTTGGCCATGTACGCCAGCAGGGGTTTTATGGCCTCTGTGCCTCCCCCCATCTGATCAACCATGTTTCGAATCGTCCACATCTTGCTGAGGACGTCTTCACCCAAGAGCAGGTCCTCACGTCTCGTCCCAGAGCGCTCGATGTCGAACGCCGGGAAGATGCGGCGCTCTGCCAGCCGCCGGGTGAGATGCAACTCCATGTTCCCGGTGCCCTTGAACTCTTCGTAGACCATGTCGTCCATGCGACTGCCTGTGTCGATCAAGCAGGTAGCCATGATGGTAAGGCTGCCGCCTTCCTCTATGTTGCGTGCAGCGCCGAAGAAGCGCTTGGGAGGATAGAGGGCCGCCGGATCGAGGCCTCCAGACAGCGTGCGGCCACTGGGAGGCACCGTAAGGTTGTACGCCCTGGAAAGCCGAGTGATGCTGTCCAGGAGAACCGCAACATCACGACCACCCTCCACCAAACGCTTGGCCCGGGCCAAACACATTTCCGCCACCTTGGTGTGGTTCGTGACCGGGTCGTCGAAGGTGGAACCGTACACCTCGGCTTCCACCGACCGGTCCATGTCAGTCACTTCCTCAGGCCTCTCGCCCACCAAGCAGACCATCAGATGTATGTCATTGTAGTTGGCTGTAATGCCGTTGGCGATCTGCTTCAAGACGGTCGTCTTCCCGGCCTTCGGAGGCGACACGATCAGACCACGCTGGCCGCGGCCGATAGGCGCCATGAGGTTGATCAGACGGGTGGTTAGTACCTTGGATGAGGTCTCGAGATCGATGAGCTCAGTGGGGAAGATGGGAGTCAGGCTCTCGAAGGTAGGTCTTCGCTTGGCAGCCTCGGGATCCAGGCCATTGACCGCCTCCACCCTCAGGAGACCGAAGTACTTCTCAGAGTTCTTGGGCGGCCTCACCTGACCTATCACGGTGTCACCCGTCCGCAACCCGAAGCGTCGGATTTGTGACTGGGACACATAGACGTCGTCCGGTCCAGGCAGCAAGTGATCGGACCGCAGAAAACCGATGCCTTCCTGCACAATCTCCAAGACGCCGCCGCCGAAGATGTGCCCCTGCTCCTCAGCTTTCGCTCTCAAGAGACGAAAGATGAGATCCTGTTTCTTTAGACGACTGATGCCTGAGATGCCCTGCCCTGCAGCCATCTCCCTCAGTTCATCAACCGTCATCATCTCCAGCTCAGCGATGTTGAGCTTATCTGGATGTCTGGACTCGGATTCGTCAGTGCTCTGACTGTCACTGTCAATGGTACTCATGAGTCTGCCTTTCTCCTTGGTCGTAGGTGATGAACAATGTCTGATCTCAAATCAAGATGACGCACTGAGAAGAACCGTCTCTCAACGGCCCCCTACGCATGGGCAAAGAGTCACACTCTCATAAACACCATATCAACAAGGGGTGCAGCACAAGAGGGTTCTTCCATGGTTAATACGGGGATGGGAATCAATCCAATCGCAGCAAACACATATAGTATAACACGTTTTCCGCCATTCGTCAAGTCAATCACTGATGGGACAGGAATCATCGGACACCCAAACAATTGACCGACGAAAGTCTGACAACTCACACCTGTCTACAGCCGGTTGATCCAGTCGCTTTCCCAGCGCCGCTCGGCACGGCGACGCACCCACAAAGGGGACTCTATGTTAGCCAGTGCGGCCATGGAAACAGCAC
>DATKVP010000294.1:0-4227 GCA_035530015.1 Anaerolineae bacterium
CCGACGTGAACGGCGATGTGGCTTGTGGGGGCTGGACGGCTGGCCCGGACGAGCCGACGGGGCTATACACGGTGGTGCTGAGCGGCCTGGAGTCGGACGAGGCCACGGCCACCTTCGAGGTGTTGGGCGAGGAGTTCGTACTGGAGCCAGCGCTCACAGCTTGTTCTCACGACTGGCATCGCCCATCCGATGAAGCTGGATCTGCGAGGCGGGCAGGGTTCTTTCCTGACCGCCTCATGCTATGAGCGGTATGTTCGGTGCTGCGATCCCCTGCCCCCGCAAGGTTGACTTCCCCCGATGGCGTGCCTATAGTTCTTGCACACAGGGACCTTCATTACCAAGAACAACCTGGCCGGGTCTCAAAGGTCGAACGGGGCCCTGCTCTCGGTGCAGGAAGAAACGCGACAGGCAGAGAAGCGACGGCAAGGTGGTGAACAGGTGAGAAGGACAGGCTGAGGAGTTTCTGCCTGGCACTGGTGCTGCTCGCGTTGGCCTGTGGCACCGCGTTCGCCCACCTGGATCTGAGCATCCAGCCGGGGTGCATTGAATGCTGCCCCTTGCGGGGGTTAGGGCCCTGCCCTGAATACACCGCTTTCGTCGTCTCCCGGGGCTGGGAACCTGGGGAGCGGCTGATTCAGGTGCTGACGGGGCCAGGCCCTGCCGGTCCCTTTGGCACGGGGATACTGTCCGCCGCCGATGGAGGACGGCTCGAATTGCAGCTCATCTTCCTGTGCGAGAACCCGTGGCTGGCCGAGGAGGCGAGCGCCAGCTTTGGGGAGAAGTACTGGTGGATACACCCGGATTGGCACACCTCGGACTATGGAGGGTGGAAGCTCAACGTCAGCGGCGAATCGGGCTCCGTCGTGGGGTACTTCCGCTTCGCAGAGGATTGCGCTGCCGCGGAGTTCGTCCCCGAATGGGGGAGTCTGCTGCTGGGGAGCGGCGCCATGGGGCTGGGTGGATAAGTGGCCCTGCGCACGGAGTAACGGCGGTAGACAAGCCGAGCGCAACGGGATGTCTCTGTGCGGGGAGGGCCTAGGCTTTCCCGCTACTCAGTCTACCGAGGAATTCCGCGCAGGTGAAGCTGTTGGCCACGTTGGCGGGCTCGGCCCAGCCACGGCGCGCGGTGACTACGCCGAATCTCATCACACCGAGACCCTGTGCGTGATGGGCATCGCTGCCCAGGGCCAGCACGACCCCCGCTTTGATCGCCCTCCGGGCCAGTTCTCCATCCAGGTCTAGCCGGTTGGGTTGGGCGTTGACCTCCAGCATGGTTCCTGTCTTGACCGCTTCTTTCACTACGGCCTCGACATCCAGTTCCACGCTGTCACGCTGGCCTAGCAGCCTGCCTGTGGGGTGGGCGATGATGTCGACGTGGGGGCTGCGCATGGCCCCGACGATGCGCTCTGTCATCCTGGCCTTGTCCTGGCGCAGGCTCAGGTGGACGGAGGCCACCACCAGGTCGAACTGCGCCAGGATGTCGTCTGGCAGGTCCAGATCGCCATCGGTCCTGATCTCCAGTTCCACTCCTGAGAGCACCCTGAACGGGGCCAGTCTATCGTTCAGCGCTTCGATCTCCCCCCACTGTCGCGCGAAATCCTCGGCGTTCAGTCCTCCGGCCACTCCCAGTCCCTGGCTGTGGTCCGTGATCGCGATGTACTCGTAACCTCGGGCTCTGGCGGCCAGCGCCATCTCCTCGACGGTGTTGGCTCCGTCGCTGTAGACGGTGTGGGTGTGGAGATCGCCCACGATGTCGCCGTCCGTGATCAAATGGGGGAGTACTCCCCCTTGCGCTGCTTCCAGTTCCCCCTTCGCTTCTCGCAGCTCAGGCGGGATCCACTCCAGTCCAAGGGTGCCATACACCTCTTCTTCGGTGGCGCATGAGGTCACGGTCCCATCCTGCTGCTGGAAGCCATACTCACTAAGGCTGAGGCCCTGGCGACGCGCCAGTCCGCGAAGCGCCGCGTTGTGGTCCTTGGAGCCGGTGAAGTGCTGGAGCAGCGAGCCATAGTGGGCTTCGTCCAGCACCATCAGATCCACCTGGAGGCCGCTGTCGAGATGCACCGTGGCTTTGTTGTCGCCGTGGGACCGTACCTCGGAGACCTGGGGCAGCGATACGAAGTGATCCACGACTTCCTGCGGTTTGGGCGACGCAGCCAGAATATCGATGTCACCCACCGTCGCTACGCAGCGACGCAGGCTGCCGGCGGGAGTTACCCCGTGGGCGGACGGGCACTCTGCCAGCGCTTTCACTATCTCGTCGGCCACGGGCAGTGCGGTAGCCAGGAGGTAGCGGCCAGAGATTCGATGCAGCATCTGGATGCCCTGCAGGATCCGCTCCTCTGACTTGGCGCCGAGCCCCTTGAGCTCGCGCAGTCTGTGCTGGCGCGCTGCGGCCTCCACGTCAGGGATGCTGACTAGGCCGAGTTCCTTGTAGAGGAGGTTCACGGTGCGGGGACCCACGCCAGGGATGCCCAGCAGGGAGAGTACACCGTCGGGGATCTCGCCCTTCAGGCGCTCGTAGAATTCGAGTCGACCTGTGCGCAGCAGCTCGTCCACCTTGCCGGCGATGGCCTTGCCGACTCCAGGTATGTCCTCCAGGCGCCCCTCATCCCGCAGGGTGATCATCTCCTCTGGATAGTGGGCGATCTCGTCTGCCGCCCTGCGGTAGGCACGCACGCGGTACCACTCTTCACCCTTGATGTCCAACAGCTCGGCGATGTTTGAGAAGACCTTGGCTATCTCGGTGTTGTCCATCGTCTGCTCTTCCACCGGCAGCCTCCCGGGCACTGGTCGGAGAGAGTGTGTCCAGACCTGATGCTGACCACCCACGTGCATTATATCACAAGTGTCGGAGACTACATGAGTTGGGAGAGCGGTTCGGTCCTGCGTGGGCGTGGTGCCGGGGCCAGGTGTGAGCGCGCACTCAGCGGCTCTGGTACCTCTTCTCAGGGCCTTGCGCCAGGTGGATTGCCGGGGGGGCAGGTGTGTGGTATAATGGAACTATCCCGCCCTTCGTGGGGACTCAGGTTGGAGAGAGGAGGACGACGGTGGAAGACAACATAGGCATCCAGCACTGGATGGTACTGGCGTTCTTGTTCTTCCTGGACATGGTTGTCTTGGGCTGCCTCTTCCTCATTGCTATGAACAAGATATACCTCTTGCCGTAGGACGACCTGTTTTCCCGCGAAGATGCCTTACCCCCTCTTCGGCTCCCTGTAGAGCACAGGTGGCGCTTGTCCTCGCCGTCTTTTGGCGTACTGCACCGTAAGCTCGGCGCCCAGCAGGATGATCAGCCCGCTGATGTAGGACCACAGCAGCAGGGCGATCACCGCGCCCAACGATCCATAGACCAGGTTGTAGGTGGCGAAGCTGCCGAGATAGATGGTGAATCCATTCTTGGCTACCTCCCATACGATGCTGGCCAGGAATGCGATAGGGAGCACCTCCCTCCAGGCCACCCTCGTGGAGGGAAGAACCTCATACAGGAAGGAGAAGAGCAGCACCGTGAAGATGTAGGGCAGTATCCGCGATGCCAGGTCCATCAGTGAGAGTCCGCTGATGGGCGCCCCAGGGAGCAACACCCGAGCCAGCCTTGCCGCCACTTCGAAGGCTGCTGTGGAAAGCAGAGACAGAGAAAAGAGCATGCCTACGAGCAGGACCAACCCGGCGGCCAAGGCCCTTTCCGCCCAGGCTGGGCGTGGCCGTTCCAGGTCCCAGGCCAGGTTGATGGCTCTGCTGAGGCTGCCGAATACACCCGAGGCGGCCCAGACGAAACCGACCACACCGATCACGCTGGCCGTTCCTCTCAGTTGCAGAACCCGCTCGATATTCCTCTGTACGAGCTCCGTGGCGAAGGGCAGATAGGTGCCCACTGCGGTCAAGGCCGCCTCCTGCGCCTGTTCCGAATTGAGCACGAAGCTGCCCAGTGAGATGAAGAGCAGGGTGAGGGGGAAGACGGAGAAAAGGGTATAGTAGGCTATGGCGGCGGCGTTGGCGTTGCCCTGGTGAGTGAGGAACCCTTTGTAAGCGCGCTCGCCAACTCCGAGCCAGCCATCGCTTCTGGCGTCAAGACGGACCCAGACGCGGACAAGTTTAAGCCTGGTTTCCCAGACGATGTCGTTCCAGCGCTGGAGTACTGAGGATAGTCGATTCATGCCTGGAAACCTTGATATGGAAGCCATTCTAGGGCATAGGCAGGTCAAAGTCAAAGGGCCTGGGGGGCGG
>DATKVP010000295.1:0-3246 GCA_035530015.1 Anaerolineae bacterium
GTTCTTGAGATCCCTCCATTGGTTGGTCATCGCTCCGCGACCATATGTGGGGCCGAGACCGGCCACCGTTGCGGAGTGTCATATGCGTGCTTGGTGTTCGACATACACCAAGCCAAGTGCGCGAGCCAGCTTCACAGCGATGTAGCAATCCTCATCATTGTTGGCCGCGCCACCGATGAAGCCCACGCCGTTCGTGCGATTCACCGTGACCCCATTCTCATCTGTGGTCTGAAAGGTGGCGTCGCGCGTGTCCTTCACCTTGCGAGCGACGAGGGGGATGGCATCCTCCCAGCTCATCTCCTCCCACTCCGATGCCCCCGGAGCCCTGTGCAAGACCTTGCTCTGCCGGTGGGGGCTGGTAGACAGCTGCCGCACCGAAATCGACTTCGGGTCTAGCGCGCCCCGGTTGTTCGGGTGATCCGGATCGCCCTCAGAGTTGATTATGTGCCCCGAGCTGTCCGTCGCCACCAGCAACCCGCATCCACAAGAGCAGTACGGACAAATCGTTCGCGATTCGCCAATCTTCTTGTGTAGAGGGAAGGTTGGTGCCTCCTGCCGCCCAGGCACTGCCGGAGGTAGAAGAAGAGCACCTGCGCTCGCTCCTGACCCCTTCAGGAACTGTCTCCTGCTAATCTCGTGCATACTCTCGATTCACCTCCTGTGAGATTGTGAGCAGAGAATGGTACGGGCAGTTACGACGCGAATCACCCCCTTTCGCTTCCTGTCGCCAACCCGCAACCCGGACCAGGGCCGAGTTGCGAGACTGTTTTCGAGATGAGAAGGCCTGTCAGGCACCGGCCCCACTACCATCAGAGCTGACGCAGCAGTATCTCCTCTGACAAGTGATCCGCAGTCCGGTGCGCTTGGCGGCTTCGACACGTCGCCGATCTCTTGGCCCACGGAGTCACAAGGTTCTGGCTCTCGAGGGGTCTGGATCGGCATTCAGGTCAGCTGTCGTCAGCTACGGCTGCCGAGTCATGCTGGTGCTGGACCTCGGCCAGTTCTCGCAGCAGACTCAGGCTCTCCAGCGCCTCGTCCTCGTCAACCAGGCTAATGGCATAGCCGGCATGGACATAGACGTAGTCGCCCACCCGTGCTTCCGGCGTCAGCCACAGGCTGATGGTGCGGCTCACGCCGCCAGCCTCAGCTGTCCCCTCCAGATCGATCAGCGATTCTATCCGCATGGGAATGGCCACACACACTACTTGCGCCTTCTCCTTCCGGGCCTACGCAGCGCGTGCTCGCGCATACCCGCTCAACTCAAGCATCTGCTTCGGCTGGAAAGTCGATTCGAGTAGTTGAGAACGCGTGAAGCACGCAGTTCTCCCACAGCTCGGCTTTCTCTCTGGCGTCGACGGGGGAAACGGGAATGTGGATACGACCACACCGGGTCGCGCAACTCGATGGTGCAGACGTAGACGAGGATTGGCCTTGGCCTCCTCGCTGAGCGATCGCTTGTGCCCGATTGGCAGCGGCGCCATCTGGCCTCTCATCTGTGCGGGTCGGATAATGTCTATACAATCCACTTTGGCGTTATCACATCGTTCTCTGTATTCGACCTGGCCGTCAAGTGGAATCAAAAGGAACTGTCGAGTGAGTGCCTGCGGAGCAGCTACGTCCGGTCCCAGGCACCCATCATTTAGAGGAACAAACCGCACCCACGTACCCGATGGTCAACTGTGACCCCAAAGGCGCACTGCCAGCGCTCAGTTGAGCAGGCAACGTGGTGTTATTTCCTGAACTATACCACGCTCCTGCACACTTGTCAAGTCGCGTCGCTGCCCCGTCTTGCTGGGCGCAAAGCGCCAGCGGGAATAAGCCGAACGTCACGAACTCCGTCTGAGATGCACGGATGGGGATCGCAAGTCGCTCAGCGACTTTCCACGTTCCGTCGCTCAAATGGTTTGACAAGGGGGTTTTTTGTCAGTATAGTGATAGTATGCCCTGGAACGGGTGGTGCACGGGCGAGTAGACTTATATTGGTGAGTCGCGAATGTTGAGCACAATAGCAGGTGGCCGGCTCAAGTATTTCATTGGGGGAGCCATCATCCTGTTGGTCATGGGGTGGCTGGTCTTGAGCAACATTCAGGAAGCCAGCGCCCAATACCTGACCGTGGAGGAACTGCTGGCTCAAGGATCTTCGGATCGGATGGTCCGGGTCTCCGGCCTCGTGGTCGGCGAGACGATCGAGTGGGATCCTCAGCAGCTGATCCTTCGCTTCGAAATCGCCGATGACGGGGGAAGCCTGCTTGTACTGTATAAGGGTGTCCGCCCCGACATGTTCCGTGACGGCGCTCAGGCGGTGATCGAGGGCAAGTACTCCTCCGGCGGCGTCTTCGAGGCGAGCACCTTGCTCCTCAAGTGCCCCTCCAAGTACGCCGAGGAATAGCCCGCGCACGCCCCTTCTCCATTAGGAAAGGACTATGTCTGATATCGGCTATGGGATCCTAGTTCTCTGCCTCGTCGTCTCTTCGTACGGAGCGATAGCCTCCTTCCTGGGAGGCCGCCGCCCTTCTCGCCGGTGGCTCCAGAGCGGGAAGAATGCATTGCTGGTGACGACGGTCCTGGTCACCCTCGCCGCGGCGGTGCTTCTCTATCTGCTGCTAAGTCACGATTTCCAGGTGACTTACGTCTACCGCCACACCAGCACACACCTTCCACTGATCTATACCATCTCTGCCTTCTGGGCCGGTGAGGCCGGCTCCTGGCTGCTGTGGCTCTGGTTCCTCACCGTCCTGGCTGCGATAGTTGTGTGGCGCAGCGAGAGGCTGAGGAAGATCGGACCTTACGTTCTGGCCACACTGGCCGCCAGCGAGGCTTTCTTCACGCTGGTGCTGCTTCTCATCAGCAATCCATTCGAAACCATGGCTCACTTGCCAGCCGAGGGTGTGGGCATGCTGCCCCTGCTAGAGAATCCAGGTATGGTCATCCATCCACCGATCCTCTTCCTCGGTTACGCCGGATACACTGTGCCCTTCGCCTTCGCTCTGGCGGCACTGATCAGCGGCGAAGTGACTGGCGATTGGGTGAAGGCGATCAGGCCCTGGAATCTCTTCGCCTGGCTCTCTCTGGGAATCGGAATCATCATAGGGGCGTGGTGGGCCTACGTGGAACTGGGCTGGGGTGGCTACTGGGCCTGGGATCCGGTGGAGAACGCTTCCCTCATCCCCTGGCTGACGGGCACCGCTTTCTTGCACTCAGCCATGATGCAGGAGCGACGGGGCATGCATAGAGTGTGGAACGTGG
>DATKVP010000296.1:0-5226 GCA_035530015.1 Anaerolineae bacterium
GTGGGCTCATCCTCCACCTTCATGTTGTGCCCACGCACTAGGTTGAAGCGAACATTGCAGTCAATCACAGAGCGCCTCCATGAACTGTTCCCGCTGTCGCCCTAGTGTCCGCTCATGTGCGGTTCGCAGGCCCTCATGGTACAGACGCCAGCGCAACGTGCTGTCGGTGAGGATCTCGTCAACCGCATCGGCGATGGCGCCGGGGTCTCCGTATGGCACCACAAGCGCATTCTGCCTGTCAATGATGGCGTCAGATGTAGCGGGCGTGCAGACCACAGGCGTCCCGCAAGCCATCGCCTCCAGCACAGTCAACGACGACCCTTCGATCTTGCTGGGGAGCACGTAGGCGCTGGCGCTGTTGTAGACGGCGGCCATTTGTGCGGGATCGTAGGTCTCGACCGTCTCGACCTTGCAACCGACATTCGGTGGGACCCGACCCCCGCCGACAACGACGTACTCAAGGCTCTGGTATCGGCTTGCTATAAGGTGCGCCGCCCGGTCGGCGTGCTCCTGCCCGTCAAACCAAACCTTGGCACCCTTCCTAACAGCCATCACCCTGTGATGCCACTCCCGCTTTTCGTACCAAAGCGGTGTGTAGACGAGTGAGTCCACACCGTTCTGAGCAACCCCGACGACATTGTGGCCGTACTTCTCGCCAAATTCCCGCATCCACTCCGCGATGACAATGTGCTCAAAGCCTGGCAGCATGAAGGAGTGGCTCGCTCGCAGCCGTTCCGCCGTGTCCTGATACCACTCCGGCTCGTCGCTTTGGACAAACCCGATCCGACGCTTTGCGGGTATCCCCGCTATGTGCTCCCACGTACTCCAGTATGTGCCGATGGCAATGTCAAACGGCGGAGCCGTCCTCGCAGTGCGCGGATCAAACAGCCGGAAGTCTTGCCACCCCGCCGGTAACACGCCGTTGGCCTGCGCAGCCGCACCAGTCACTAGCAGGTGCGTCTCCCAGCCCGCCTCGCGCATTGCCTGCGCACAATTCCAGACGACCTTGATGCCCCCGCTTACCCCCAACGAGGCCACCGCCCAGAGCACACGGCCCTGGCAATGCTTCGCGATCAAACTTCGCGTGTTCTGGTTGATCAAGTCGCGGTTCCCAGAAATGGCGTCGAACGTGGCGCCGCCCTGGTGATCACAGACCCCATCGGCGACCGCGAATGTGTAACCCGCCCGTTGCGCCCGAATACCGTAATCGGCGTCCTCTCCATACCCGAGGCCGAAGGTCTCGGAGTCCAGTCCGCCGAGGTCCTCCCAGATAGACCGGCGCACGGCTACGCAGTAGAACTCGATATAGTCCGAACCATCGCCTGAGTATTCCCAATTCTCATTGAGCTTCGCCCCCGACTGCCCGGATACAGCAACACGCAGATCCCGGAGCGGCGCCAGCAAGCGCGTGTCGCCCCCCTCGTGTACCAGGACGTCGTTATTCAGGATCACGACGAATGACGCATCTGTAGCCGCTACACCCGCGTTCACTGCACCGGGGAAGCCATGCTGGCTCTCCAGGCGCAGTTGGCTCACACGGCCGTCGCGCCATGGCGTCCCGTTGAGTAAGCCATCAGGCAGCGGCACCGGGCTAGCGTCATCGACGAGCATGACAGTCTCAGGGCTCCACCCTGCGCTCTCCATGCTCCACAGGCACTGCTCAGTGAGGTCCCATCGCCCGTGGGATGGGATGACCACCGCATACCGCGGAGCTGTCATAAAAGGACGGGCTATCACCGGGACCTGTGGCTGCGCAAGCGGCGGCGCTGCCGCTATCGCTGCCCACAGGACAGTGCTCCTCAATGGCTTCCCGGGCTCTAAGTAGACCACATAACTCGCCTGTCCGGTCTGTGTCTCGACCATACTCGCTTCCAGGCCGCGGGCTGCCTCCGTAGCCTGTCTCCTGTCGTCATCCGACACCCCACTGGCAACGATCTCCACCATGGGAGCTGCTATGCGCCTCCCTGTCCGCACGTCCCACATCCCATAGTTCCCCGCCATTGCCTCGCTCAGGTGTCGCAGCAATTCTCGCGGGCGAAAACCATCATAGCAGGCGCGGCCGATCTTGGTGCAGGGGCCATGGTGGTCGCACTCGCAGTCCGGCTGTCGCAGGTTGACACCTCGGATCGTCTTGAAGCGCCTCATCCGCAGCCACGGCGGGACCTGCTCGTAGGTGCCGACCGTGGGGATGCCCGCCCCACCAGCGAGGTACATCGCCCCGGTGTCGTGACACAGGGCTACATCGCACGCCCCGACGATCCGGAACCATTCCTGCATTGGGCAACTCTGGAAACCGATGGCACCCTCCACGCCAAGATCAGTGGACATCGGACCCTCACTCGCGACCACAACGTTGTATTCCTCGAGCAGCAATGGCCACACTCTTTGCATGAGTTCCACTGACCACTTGCGGTCGCGTATCCCCAGGGGAGCGAAAAACAGCGTCAGCTTGCCCTGATCGTATGCTGGATGCTCTTTGATCGCATCGCTCCCACCGCCGGGCAGCGTCAACGTCACCGGATCATCAGTTATCGGGACCCCGAAAATCTGCTCCCACAACGAGACCCTATCGAGCGCGTAAGACCCCCCGTGCATCTCCAGTGCCATGCACACATCACTTCCTGGCGGCAAAAGTCCTATTGGGGGGCGCGTCGATTGGGGGACAGTCTGGTCGAAGCCGACAAGCGGCCCGAGTGGCTGGAAATGCTTACGCGTGTAGAGCACTAATGGCATGTCGGGATACTGTTGCTTCTTAGCGCGAACGGCCGGCTCCATGAAGATGATGTCGCCGACGCCATCGAGCCTACATACTCCGTGGGTGCCCGGCAATGGGTAGCGCCCATGTAGGATCCATGGGTTGCTATCGTCGCCTCCCTGCTGCCCGCCGCGTTGGTGCCGGCGTCGGCGCTTGTCACCGGACCCAAAGGGCTGCTGCATCCGCCCTGGCGCATTGACTGTGGGGACTAACGTGCTCTGCGACTTGTCTATATCGCCTCTCATGGCGTGTAGGTCAACCCCCTGCGCGTCCAGCAGAAGCTGATGTCCGGCCCGGTGCCACCGGCGCCGTACCCATAGCCGTACCCGTAGCTATCGCCATAGCCATAAGCGCCAGCATAGCTCTCATTATAGAACTCGACAACAATCTGGTCGCCGTCTGTGCCTAAACTCAGGGTGACGATGACGCCGATGTCCTCAAGCAATGTGCCACCCGGGGTCTTGAAGATCGGGGGTTCGGCGAAGTCGAAATCGGCCAGTAGGCTATGGTCATACTGGTAAAGCCGCGTGTCGCCGATGGCGAGATCATTGAGTGTGCCGCAGATCGGGCCGATTGTCACGAGGAAGCCTCCCTCAGTGATCCGCTCGTATGGCCGCATCGCTCGTGCCCGCGCCCACCGCCAGTCTGTCGTGGCTGTACCGTAGCCGACGACAGTCCCGAACGTGACCTTCTGCAAGTCGGTGAGTGCGGAGAAGTAGCCATTATGGATCAGATTGTCGTCAATGTATAAGCTCGTGTCAATGCCCTTCATCACCAACCGCACGTTTCGCCACTGCGTCATGTCCACTGCCTGGTCAGGCAAACCGTCGATATTGACGCCATCTGTGCGGAGCCAAACGCGGAACTGTACGGTCCCATCGTCGAGGGCGAGAAGGACCCCTTCATCCACTCCGGCCGCGCTAGCATCCACCCTCACCCTGACATCGAAAATGCTCCCGATGGCGTTGTCAAACCCAGTGAGGGCGAAGTCATAGTTGAGGGCAGTGAGGCCAGAGGCGTCCGCCATGTCGAAGACGCCAATGTCGCTCGTCGAGTGGGCCACAACACCTGTGAGGTGCTCCGCCCAGGGGTTGCCCTCTGAATCTGGGTCCACAAGGGCTCCGTCGTCAACAGCATCGTACCAGCAGAGCCATTCACCAGGAAGGCCAAGCTGGCCGTAGAGAGGGCTGAGGACAAAGTCTGCTGCAGAAGGAGGTAATACCGAACCACCCAGAGCGAGTGATCCTACCCCATCGAAGGAGACACTCCCCTCGTAGGTGTAGCCGATAGGGCGCACAACCTCCAAGTAGTGCTCGAAGACCCTGGCATCGTTGCCAGCGCCGGCGGAAGTTACTTCAAGGTTCTCCTCTAAAGATCGCCCATCGGTTGCCATCAGGAAACTCTCTCAATCCCAAACTCAGCAGCATTGAGCGTACTCCGGGTCCATGCAGCAAGCGTATCGGGGTCTAGGTCCATCACCTCATGGTAGATAACGCTCGTTAGGCCCGGGTTGATCGAAGCACCAGTCGCCACGTCGCCAACAGATAACACATAAGGCCGCAGGACACACCCGGCGACATCCGTCTTTAGCGCTCTCATGTTGACCTGCGTCATCAGTGGGATAACCCCCGCTGGGATGTCGGCCATGGCATAGGAGTCGATCATGGCGCCAGTTGCATCGACGTAGGTTGCCTCCGAACCATCGTTCACCAACTCGAAATTATCCACCTGGTCAGCGTCACTGCCTGTCCATCCTGAGTTGGATCCGTTGCCGGATGGGGCGTAACAGTCAACGCGGCAATCGCCCTTGAAGTCGGCGTTGGTGGCCCCTTGGGTAGCTGTACCATCCACACCATCACAGATGTAGATGTCATCCCAATAGCTATACGCAGCAGAGTATGGAAGTGCCTGCCAATAGATGCCATTCGCTGATGTGTTCCCAGTGGTTTTGGTGTCGCCAACAGCACTCGGTATCCATCCGACAGATGATCCATTGATGCGGAGCTCATAGTTACCCACGCCAGCTCCACCGATGGTAACCTTGACTTCTGCGTAGTACCATACATTCATGAGAATCGCATTTGCACTGGTAGCAAGCACTCCGCCTGGGCCCACAAACTGAAACTGCCCTCCTGTTGTCACTCTTACATAGCATTGTGCAGTCCCACTGTCCCAGAAGCCCACCAAAGCCCTGTAGGTGGTGGGCATTGCCGTTATCTTGAAGGCCCACCCAACTACCCACGTCTGATGGGTGAACCCAGGATACAACGAGATGGTCTCCCCGGGGCCGACTGGAGCATTCCGCAAGGAGTTGCCGAACCTGCCAGTACCAGAGTCAATGGTGTACTGCCCAGAAACCGAGTTGAAAATCTTGTCCAAGTCAGCGGTCGCCGCTCCCGGCCAGTCGAAGCCACAGCAGAATCTGTTTGCCATAGTTAGCGTAGTCCTCTCGCTTACGCGAACGCTCCGTC
>DATKVP010000297.1:0-5266 GCA_035530015.1 Anaerolineae bacterium
GTAGACCCTCAATTCTGGATCGACAATCCGCTTCAGGAGAATCCCACTCCCTCCGATGAGGCTGAACGCTGTGGCAACGTGGCCGAAGGCCAGTCCCCCGCCCCAGGCAGATTCGAAGGGGAGAATCAGTGCCGTGAAGAAAAGCCAGAGGTGCCAGACAAAGAGAAGGTAGATGCCTGCGTGGAACAGGAAGAGGAAGTACCAGAAGCTCCTGTTTCTCTGGTAGAACTCCCACAACAAGACAACGTCAAGGATCATCCCTCTCACTTTCTGTCCGAAGCGACGAGGACTTCTCTTCGACCAATCTAGGAGTTCATAGATGGAGCTGCCTCGATACAGCTCGCCTCGGAGGTGCAGAGGAGCAGAGAGATACTTCCTCACTCTCGCCGCAGAGGCGATGAGGCAGAATACGATGCTTCCATAGAAGAGAAAGAGAACAATGCCGCCCATCTCGCCGCCTATTCGGACATGGACCGCAGGCACTGCCTATCTGTACATTGGTGTGCAAGTCTCGGCAACTCGTCAATATGCATCTTCTCATTCCCTCGTAAAACACCAGACTGGCGAGTCGTGATAGCGGACACCTCCAGAAGCCTCAGGATCGCTGTTCCAGGGCCGTGCGCGATCCCGAGGCGACGGGGGAAGCACAAGTCTACCTGGCAAGCTCGTGAGGGGTGGCGAAGAGGGGATGATGGCAACCGGCCAGCTCATGACCGTCATGCGGAAGAAGGTGCGAGAATCGCCGCTGGCCAGGGGGCGCTGAGCATGCGCATCAAGGTGAGGTTGGATACGTACGGACTGTCCGCTGGCAAGATCGCTCAGGAGATCGTCGCGGGAACTCTTGGCACGAACCTCCTCCCGCGATCTCACTGCTAGCTTTGCCCCGAGATGCTGGACCAGCTGGGCTTACAATCCCAAATAGGCTTTTCTGACGAACTCTTCCTGTAGAAGCTCTTGACAGCCCCCCTCCAAAGTGATCCGCCCGTTTTCCAGCACGCAGGCCCGATCAGCTATCTCCAGGCTTTTTCGGACGTTTTGCTCCACCAGCAGGATAGTCATCCCCTGGTCGCGGAGCCCATGTATGAGGCTGAAGATCTCTTTCACCAATAGCGGCGCCAAACCGTAGGAAGGCTCGTCGAACATGCACAGCTTAGGCCTGGACATCAGACCGCGACCCATAGCCAGCATCTGTTGTTCGCCACCGCTCAACGTCCTGGCCAGCTGCCGGTGCCTTTCCTCTAGTCGGGGAAACATGCCGTAAACCTGACGCAGTGTATTCCCTTTGTGGCTCCAGGCTTCACGGACGTAGGCACCCATCTCTAGGTTCTCGCCGACCGACATCTGGGTGAATAGCCTTCTCCCCTCTGGCACGTGGCAAATGCCCAATTCTACAATGGAGTGAGGTGCCAGCCCTTCTATCCTCTTGCCGAGGAACTCCACGCTGCCCGAAGCAGGGCGCAGCAGGCCGGATATGATCTTAAGCAGCGTTGTCTTGCCCGCTCCGTTGGCGCCAACCAGGGCGACGATCTCTCCCTCGTTGATTGTCAAAGAAACGTCCCACAGGGCCTGGGCCTTGCCATAGAACGCATCTATGTTGTGCAGTTGGAGCATAGGTCTACTCTCCCAGATATACCTCGATAACCGTCTTGCTGGCAGCGATCTCCTCTGGCGTCCCCTCGGCTATTCTCTCACCGTGGTGGAGCACCATGATGCGGTCACACACGTTCATAATGGCTTTCATGACATGCTCAATCATGAAGATAGTGATCCCGCTGTCCCGGATTCTGGCTACTAGCTCCATGGCCTGAGCTATCTCGGTGGCATTCAGACCAGCCATCAGCTCGTCCAGCAGCAAAAGCTCTGGCTGAGTGGCGAGGGCTGAAGCTACTTCAACTCTCTTCTGATTGGCCAGGGTCAAGTCTTTGGCCGGGATCGAGCTGAGAGCCGACAAGTCCACGAACTCCAATGCCTCATCAGCCTGCCTGGCGGCGTCTCCTGAGGACATGCGGCTTGAGGTACCGAACAGCGAGCCCAACAAGACATTCTGAAAGACTGGCATATTGGGGAATACTTTCACCGATTGAAAGGTCCTGGCCAATCCCATCCTGCAGATTCGGTGGGGTTTCAGGCCGGTGATATTGCGGCCATTGAGGCGTATTGCTCCTTCATTGGGGATAAGAGCTCCCGAAATCAGATTGAACAGTGTGGTTTTGCCAGCTCCATTGGGTCCGATCAGGCCGACGACTTCGCCCTGGGCCACAGTGAAGTCCACGCGTGAGACCGCGGCCAAGCCGCCAAAGTGCTTAGTCACCCCTTCGCCTTCAAGTATTGGCATGTTGCCCTCGTCCGAATACCGCCTTCCGCACCGTCTGTATCAACCCCACAAGCCCGTTGGGGAGGAATAGAATGACGATCAAGAGGATGGCGCCGAAAAGAAGCATATAGTAGTAGGGGAACTTGGTTATCAAGACCTCTTCGATGTACGCAAAACCGGCGGCGCCCAGGATCGGGCCATAGAACTCTCCCATACCACCGAAGATAGCCATTAGCACCGGCATGAAGGAGAACAGCGGATTGAAGGCGATGTACGGGTCAACGTAGGTCCATCTTGTGGCTATAATGGCCCCGGCGGCCCCGGTGAACGAAGCGCCGATGGCAAAGGCGAGGACCTTTACCGCGGTCACATTAACACCGGTATGAGAAGCGGCTTCCTCGTTTTGGCCGATGCTTTGCAGAGCCAGCCCGTACCGAGAGCGTCTGGTGAAGTAGGCGGTTAGCAATAGCACCACGAGGATGGTCAACATAACGTAGAAGATGGTCTCGTTGTCCACGAGTACAACGAACCGGCCACGGGTGCCTGTGAACTTGATCTCATACCAGAGGAGGAGATGTTTGATGAGTTCAACAAGTCCGAAGGTGAAGATGGAGAAGTAGATGCCCCTGAGCCGCAGAGTCAGGGCGCCAACGAGAAGGGCAAGACACGAACTGGCAAGCCCGCCAAAGACGATAACGAGGGGCAACGGCAAATGCGTGCCCAGTATGGCTGAGGTGTATATGCCCACGCCGAAGAAAGCGGCCGGCGCCAGCGAGATGTAGCCGGTGGGACCGGAGAAGTAGACCCAGCTCTCGGTCATGATGATGTACATCAGGATGCTGGTTGCCAGTATCACCGTATAGGTGGCGGCATGGCGGGGCATGGTAGCTATCAGCACGAGGATGATGAGAAGCAGCCCTGGGACCCAGACTTTGGCGAGACCGACTCTGGCGGAGTTCATTCTTCTACTTCCCCATGATGCCTGTGGGCCTTACCAGCAGCAGGAGGATGAAGATGAGATAGTACGCTACCAGTGATAGGCCCGGATCTATGTAGGTTACTACGCTGCCAATGATGCCCAGTATCAGCCCCCCCACAAAACTACCAGGGATGCTACCCAATCCGCCCAGGACAACCACGATAATGGCTATGACGGTATACTCGAGTCCCATCGCGGTATGAACAGGATAGGAAATGCTGATGAGGACGCCAGCGATACCAGCCATGGCAGCACCGAGGCCGAAGCACAGGGCAAGAACGTTGTTGATATTCACCCCCATAAGTCCGGCCGTGGCTGGGTCTTGGGCTGCCGCCCTGATGGCTTTGCCCATACGTGTGCGGGCCACGAAAAGATAGAAAGCCAGCCCTATCAGTATCGCAAATCCGAGGGTCACCAGGCGGTTGGCACCAAATAGGGCACCCGCTATGCTGACGGGCACAGCCAGATAGGAGTATCCCCTTATCTCGGGTCCCCAGGCTATCGACGCTATGTTTTGGATTATGAAGAGAAGGCCGAAGGAAGCCAGCATGGAACTGCTCTCGAAGATCCCTGGCGATGCAGAGGTGGTCAAGAGGCGTTTGAAGAGGGTCCTGTGTATGATGTATCCCAGGACAAAGATCGCTGGACCGCAAATCGCCAGAGATATCAGCGGGTTGACGTGAAAGACCGTGAACAATGTCCAGGCGCCCAACCCTCCCAGCATGATGAACTCGCCGTGCGAGATATTGAGCACCCGGGCGACACCATACTGCAGGCTGAGCCCCATGGCAATCAGGGCGTAGAGGCCGCCCAGGAGCAAGCCGGCGATCAGTATGTCCAGTACTGTCACAATCATGACGATACCTTCCTGGCTTCAGCAACACAGATGCAGGCTGTCCAAAGGCGTAGATGTGTCTACAGCGGAGGATAACCACTCCCTAGAGAGCGATCCTCGCACTCTTTAGACAGCCTGCCTGTCGTTGTTGCGCACGTACGACGATGTGCCTTTTGCTTATCCTGTGGGCCACGCTGGCTTAGGATATACCAGCTCCGCCGTGGCCTTGTCCGTAGGTCCGACGACTTCGAACACTCCGTTTATCCACTGGCCGATCTCTCCGGCATGAGCATCCTTTGCCAGGAGCCCGTTCTCAAACCAGGTTGGCCCCAGAACGGTGTCGAGCGTCTCGGTGGCCAGTACGTCTCTTATAGCCTTCTGGTCCAGGGTTCCGGCTTTCTCGATGGCCGCCTTCCACATATCCAGCCCAGCCCAGTAGAATGGGTGGCCCCACCAGTCCTGGATTTCTTCAGGCTTGCCTTCGTAGAGTATGTCGGCCAGCTCGTCTAGCTCAGGGGAAGAGCCCCGGGCAAAGCAGCTGAAGCCACAAACTCCCTCCACCATCGGGCCAAAAGCTGCATGGTAGAACCCGAAGTTGACGCCAGGGCCGCCTATCCATGCCTTGGGGTTATACGCAAGCTCGATCGAGGTTCCAGTGGCAGGCATGACCTGATCGGGATAGGCGAAGCAGCAGAAGATGTCGGCCCCAGACGCCTTGGCATCCTTGATCACGGGCGAGAGGTCCTTGATGTCAGGGGGCAGGCTCTTCAGACCAATGATCTCAATTCCCTTCTTCGGAAACTCGATACCCGCTATGCCAGAGTACTCTATGCCGTGCAGGTCAGCGATGTAGGTGACGTAAGCCGTCGTCGCGCCCGCAGCAGACATGATATCGGCGAACACGGGAAGTTGGTACCAGTCGGAGAAGCTCAAGGTGACGAAGACGTACGGCAGGCTGGGAAGCATGTCCTTGATTTGCGTAGCGCCGCCCTCGGCCGTCACCAGCACATACTCGTACTTGTTGGCTATGGGGGCCTGGGCGAAAACGAACGAGGTGCCGCAGGCTGGCCACAGAAAGTCGACCTTGTCCTCCAGGATCAGCTTCTCCGTGAGCCTGACCATCGTGCCCACATCGCTC
>DATKVP010000298.1:0-3307 GCA_035530015.1 Anaerolineae bacterium
TCGTATTCTGGGGAGAGGATGTGATGACATCCCCGCCGCGAACTGTGGAGAAAACCACCAATCATTTTGAGTCCAGCGCAAACGCCACGGAGTCAACTGCGGAGCAGCGCAGCGAGCGCTTGCCCAGGATTCTCGTCGTGGATGACGAGGAAGTGGTTTGCAGGTTCCTGAAGAGGGTTCTCGATGGAGGCCGTCGCCAGGTGGAGGTGTGCAAGGGGGGACAGGACGCGATAGCCAGACTGGAGGAAGAATCCTTCGACCTCGTGATCACGGACCTGAAGATGCCTGGCGTCGATGGCATGGGGGTCCTGGGCAAGGCGAAGGAACTGGACCCCTTGTGTGAGGTAGTGGTCATCACCGCGTACGCCTCGGTAGAGTCCGCTGTGGAAGTGATGAAGCTCGGCGCCTACGACTACATAAGCAAGCCATTCAATGTTGATCGCATCAGGCTCGTTGTGGATAAGGCGCTGGAGAAGAGGAGGCTTCTTCAGGCTGCAGGCGAAAGGGACTTCTACAAGCGGCTGTCGCAGCTTGACGGTCTGACAGAAGTATATAACAGGCGTACATTCGAGCAGCTTCTTTCGTCGGAGATCTCCAGAGCCGACCGCTTCCGCCGACCCCTCTCGCTCCTGATGGTAGATCTGGATCACATGAAGGTGCTCAACGATCGCCTCGGGCATCAGGCTGGAGACAGGGTACTGAAGGAGGCGGCCTGGACCCTCAAGAGATCAGTTCGCAACTGTGATGCCGTGTCAAGGTATGGCGGCGATGAATTCGCCATCATTCTGGTGGAAACGGGGAAGACCGATGCCATCACTACTGCGAACCGACTAACTCATGCGATGAGAGTAGCCAGAGCGGACCAGGGTAGTGGCGAGGAGCGCCCGATGACCGTCAGCATAGGAGTGGCGAGTTATCCCACCGATGCCAGGGCCAAGGAAGAACTGATAAGAAGAGCTGACCAGGCTCTGTATGAAGCCAAATCGCGAGGAGGCGACTGTGTCAGGCCGGCACGACCCTAGGGAGCATCCCTCAATGGACGGAGTGCAAGTCACGGCTCAGAAGATCATAGACAACGTGGAGAGCGTCATCATCGGAAAGCACGATGAGGTCCAGTTGGCGCTCATCGCCCTGATGTGCCAAGGGCACGTGCTGATCGACGATGTCCCCGGTGTGGGAAAGACCATGCTGGCTAAGGCTATCGCGAAGTCCCTGGGTTGCTCCTTCAAACGGATCCAGTTCACACCCGACATGCTCCCCAGTGATGTGACCGGCGTCTCCGTTTATGACCAGAGCACAGGACGGTTCGAGTTTCGCCCTGGACCGGTGATGGCTAACATAGTCCTCACGGACGAGATCAACCGGGCCACCCCGAAGACGCAGTCCGCCTTGCTGGAGGCGATGGAAGAGCGTCAGGTAACAGTCGACGGCGTCACGCACACCCTGGAGAGACCCTTTCTCGTGCTAGCGACGCAGAACCCTATCGAGTATGAGGGCACTTTCCCCTTGCCCGAAGCCCAATTGGATCGCTTCCTGATGCGCATAAGTCTTGGCTACCCCAGTCCCGCCGACGAGATACGGATCCTGGAAGCACAGCAATACGTTCACCCCATTGAGGCTATAGAGCAGGTGGTGGATGCCAGTGAATTGCTGGCGATGCAGGAGAGCATCAAGGATATCTACGTCCACGATGCCATAAAGGAGTACGTCGTATCGTTGGTGGGAGCGACCCGAGGTCACCCCGACGTATACCTGGGGAGCAGTCCGCGCGGATCTCTGGCCCTATACCGCACCTGTCAGGCTCGGTCTGCACTGTTGGCACGGGACTACGTCATCCCGGATGATGTGAAGGTCTTGGCCGGGCCCACGTTGGCGCACCGCCTCATTGTCAATCCAGCGGCCAAGATAAGGGAAGTCGATGCTCGTGGGGTGATCAAGGAGGTCCTTCAGGCCGTTGAGGCGCCCGGAGCTCCGGTACAGAAGCAAAGGTAGGGGTATCGGGCTTCCGAAGAAAGGCACGCACGGTGCGGATTAGGGCAAATCGGGCAGTCTTTGTGCTGCTCGCGCTACTTCTTGTGCCAACCCTCATCACCGGACACCAGCTGTTCGTACGGACTCTGTACGTCGTGGCGGGTGTGATCGCCCTTTCCTTCCTCTGGTCATGGCTCAACATACGGTGGCTCGCTGCGTCGCGACGGCTGCGCACCAGCAGAGCGCAAGTGGGGACGCTGATCCAGGAGAGGTTGCTGGTCCGAAATGAGGGCCCCCTGCCCAAACTCTGGGTAAGTCTAGAGGATCACTCCGAGTTGAAGGGCTATCGGGTGGATCGTGTGCTGAGTTCGTTGCCTGCCCATTCGGAGCGCAGTTGGATGGTGCTCGCTCGATGCAGGCGGCGTGGCAAGTTCAGCTTCGGCCCAGTGACGCTGGTCAGCGGTGACCCTCTTGGGCTGTTCCAGATGAGGCGCGATCTGCCAATATACTCAGACCTCGTGGTATATCCGGACACAGTCGAGGTGCCTCACTTCAGGGCGCCGATAGGTCGGCTTTCCGGTGGGGATGCTCTACAGCGCCAGACCCAGCATGTAACCACAAATGTATCGGGCGTCAGGGACTATATGCCGGGCGATAGTTACAATCGCATACACTGGCTATCCACCGCTCGGAGAGGACGGCTGATCTCCAAGGAGTTCGAGCTCGACCCCTGGGCGGACATCTGGCTGTTTGTAGACATGGAGGAGGCGGTCCAAGCAGGCTCCTTCGCGGACGAACTCCTCTTCGATTCGCTTGATGCGCCGCCCTTGGTCTCCCAGACCCTGCAACTCCATCCCAGCACGGAGGAGTACGCTGCCACCATCGCGGCATCGCTGGCCAAACACCTGCTGGCTCAGAGGAGGGCATTGGGCATGATCAGCTACGGTCAGCGGCGAGAAGTGGTGCAGGTGGACAGGGGGGAACGGCAACTGGTTCGGTTCCTGGAGACGCTGGCCGTGGTTAGGGCTGAGGGGCGAGTCTCCCTCGCGGAGGTCATAGCTGCGGAGGCCAACCAACTGGGTGGAGGGTCAAGTGCCATAGTGATTACTTCATCCACACGCACGTCTTGGGTGGGCGCAGTGAGAGACCTGAGGCGCAAGGGCATTGATGTGGTAGCTGTGCTCCTGGAAGCAAGCACCTTCGGCGATGCGCCGAGTTCGCTGGATGTGACGGCCAGCCTCGCGGTCAGTGGGGTGCCTACCTACATGGTGAAGAACGGACTGCCGCTCGGGGAGTCTTTCTCGAAAAGCGTCGAGTTGAACAGATGATCGTTCGC
>DATKVP010000299.1:0-5764 GCA_035530015.1 Anaerolineae bacterium
TCAGTGTAGACAGTCTGCTGAAGGCTACGGAGGGCTCCTACGTCGTCGTCCGGAATGTGGTTGCCAGGGATGACAGGACGAGCGATAGCGGTGGGGAGAGCACCATGGTGGCCATGGTGAGGGACACCTTGCGCAATCGGCCTGATGCCATTCTGCTCGGAGGAGGGATTGAAGGCGGGGCGGTGGAGCCCGTCCTGGAAGCGGCCATGGATGTTGCCATCGCACTCGCGGCCTCAGAAGAGGGAGGCAAGGTACACGTCGTCTTCGCGGGCAACCGAGATGCACGTACTGACATAGTCAGGATCCTGGGTGATTCTGCAAACCTGCACGTCGTGGACAACGTTCGTCCGACTTTGGCAGACGAGGACTTGGGGGCTGCGCAGGAGGAGTTACGCAGCCTGTATCGAGAGACGAAGATGGGCCGGGCACCGGGTTTCGGGGAACTCAAGTCCTGGGTCTCGGCACCTGTCATGGCTACAGCCGAGGGCCTCGAGCTGGCGTTGAGGTATCTGTCTCGCGCCTACCAGCTGGACACGGTGGCGGTAGACGTAGGCGGTTCCGCCACGCACGTGGCTGGTGTGATAGGTGGTCGCCTGGGATCCACGGTCAGTGCCCATCTGGGCATGGGCTACGGGATACGCAGTATTCTGGATGAGGTGGGCATAGACCGGATACTGCGGTGGCTGCCCTTCGAAATGGATGAGGATCAGGCCTACAACCAGATACTCAACAAGGCGCTCAGGCCTATGACCGTGCCCGAGACCGTGGAGGGCCTGCTTCTCGAGCAAGCGGCCGCTCGTGAAGCCATCTCGTTGACGCTAGACAGGGCGAGGGGCCGATGGCTGGGCAGCGGGGCGGATCCGGTCGAGGAGCACGTGCCTCCAGTGGACTTGATAGTGGGTAGGGGAGGAGTGCTCTCCGAAGCGCCTGTTAGAGGCCTGGCTGTCCTGATCTTACTGGACGCCATCCAGCCCACAGGAATATGCGCTCTTGCTTTGGACCAGGCCTCACTCTTGCCTCAACTCGGGGCTCTGGCTTCGCTGCACCCCTTGGCAGCTACTCAGGTGCTGGCGCGGGATGGCATCCTCAAGCTTGGTACCGTGATCTCCTTGACGGGCAGTGGCAAGGAAGGTGCTGTAGCCTTGAAGCTCAAGATAGACTATGATGATGGTCAGTCTCTCAAGGTCGAGGTGCCCTACGGTGCCATGGAGGTCATCCCTTTGATGGAAGGCAGGCGAGCTGTGGTGGAGTTGCGCCCGAGTTCGCGGTTCGATGTTGGTCTGGGCAAGAAGGGAAAGGGGGCCACGACGGAGCTGGACGGCGGGGCGCTGGGGATCATCGTCGACGCCAGGGGCAGGCCTCTTTCTCTGCCTGGGGACGGGGAGAAGCGCCGGGCGAAGATCCGAGAGTGGATGGGCGAGCTGGGGATATAGAGGATCAGACCATGCCGTATCATCCCTTTGTTACCCGCGTAGTACCGACTATCGTGATGCGGCGAGAGCGGATTCTACCTTTCCGCGGGGAGGTTCAGGTCGGCACGGGCTCCCGGGTTCATGCAGGAGACGTCATTGCGCGGACAGCGGTCCCAGGGGAGATGCGCCTGTTGAACGTTGCGAAGGCCTTGGCGCTGGAGAGCAACGATTTGTCCCCCTACATGCGGGTAGCCATCGGAGACCACGTCGAAGAAGGAGACGTACTGGCCGCTGGAAGCGGAGCCTCGCGTTTGTTTGGGCGCAGCTACCGTACTCCCGTGGGTGGTGTCGTGGCCGCCATCTCCAACGGGCGTGTGCTGGTCCGGTCGGTGCGCAGCACTCTGGAGCTCCTTGCACACTACAGGGGCTCGGTGATCAATGTGATGTCGGGTCGGGGCTGCATCATCGAGGTGAAGGGCGCATTGATCCAGGGAATCTGGGGCTCAGACAAGGAAGGCTTCGGTGTCCTCAGAGTGATGGTCGACGATCCGGACGGTTCCATTGACCCCGAGGCCATAGACATGAGTTATCGGGGCACTGTGTTGGCGGGAGCCTCCCGTGTCAGCGCTGAAACCCTGCATCGAGCCCAGGAAGTAGGCGTGGAGGGCATAGTGGTCGGCGGTCTGGACTCACGGCTCGTGGGCTTGGTGCAGTCTATGCCATTCCCGGTGATTGTCACGGAGGGGATGGGTGAGTTTGCCATCTCACAGCCGGTTTTCGATCTGCTGAAGGCGTACGAGGGGCAGGAGGCCTCGGTACGAGGGGCGATGGAAGCGCGAGGGGGAGCGACCCGGCCGGAAGTAGTCGTCTACGCTTCCTTTGCTGGCGGGGACGCCGAACTCGAATCCCGCCCTGAATTCCTCCTGGAGCGTGGTTTGCAGGTGAGGATCGTGCGCGGGCCCCACATGGGGAAGACAGGCACGGTCACGGGTTTTCCTTCGCATGCCAGGACGCTGCCCTCCGGGACCACGGCTCGGGCGGTCGAGGTCCGGCTGCGCAGCGGTGAGAAGATCTTCGCACCACAAGCCAATGTGGAATTGTTTGGATAGCGGACGCAGGTAGTCCGCCCTCACTCGCCGAGGAACAGGCCAACTAGTGTGTGGCCCACCCGGGGTTTGAGGTGTGACCAGCTGGGACATAGTTGGTGATGACGAAGCACCACTTGTCTGTCAGAAGGGAGGGAGAAGATGGCGAATCCCAGTGGAGGACAGAGCAGGCTTTTCCTTATCGTGGTCTTGGGCTTGGTCGGTTTGCTGATGGTTGGCCTGCTGTCGATTGCAGGTCTGGTTGTGTACACCAGGTTCTTGGCCCCTACCCCATCACCCACGGTGGTGGCCCAGGTGACGCCCAGTCCCGAGCCCACGGCGGCACCGGCAGGCACTAGCCCCGCCGCGGTGACCACAGCAACGCCGCAGGAGCAGGAGGCGGCCACGCCCACCCGTGTGATACAGGAGGGCTCACCCGCGCCCGAAGGAGCGACCGCTACGGCCACTCGGACACCCACGGCCGAGGGAGGCGACGAGATGGCTCCCACAGGGTTCGGGCCCATGGAGGCCTTCGTGGGGGGCGTTGTGTTGGTCGTGATCATACTGGTGGTTCGCAGGCTGAGGCTAAGCTCCGGCACGTCATAGGTCATCTCCTGGACTGGGCGACTATGCTGATCTAGTCGCCCGTCTGTGCGGGAGGAAATGGTGCCGGTAGGCTGTCCGGCCAGCTTGCCAGCGAAGAGCTTCATCGTCTTGGTGTGAGTCCGTCCACAGATTGACATACTTTGCAGCACAGACTATAATATGAGCGCCCTCTCGCAGTTGGCCAGGGGGCCGGGTGCGATGTCCAACGGCAGACCGGAGCAGCTTCGGAGGGGCCGTGAAGGAGCGATGAGAGCGCTACGGGTAGTCTGGGATCCTCGACCTACTGTTGGTCTTCCCTCTGGTTTCACCAGTGCGCTGGGCACTGACAGGGAAAGCCTCCACAAGGGCATTCCCTCTCGGCGCATGGTCCACCATCAGCGCCACGCCCTCCGATCCCCCATTCCGGTCTTGTGGCCCTCAGGGTCAATCGCATCGAAGTTCAGGCTGTTTGGTCCCGGTGCTGACGATGTGGGAGCCAGTCAGTGTGCGACAGCGGCGCGGCCGATCCGTGCAGCCACACTGATCTGCTTCGACCTCCGGGCCTGCCGTCGCCCCATGCCGGTGAGAGATCCCGTGATGCTGCCGGCGCGAGCAGCGCCAAGGCCTTCGGGCAGTGACGCTGTGCCTACCTCTTGATGGCGAACACCTTTGTCGTTTGCCTCGGCTCGACAGCGAAGGGAGGCAGATCAGGACTTGGTAAGTTCGCAGGGCGGCCTGGTGCGCTGGGGAGCACCATCTCAGCGACGTAAGGAGTGGGAAGAGTCAATACGAAAGGAGTACGGCACCAAATGGGTCTAGTGGAAGGCAAGAACGCTATCGTGACAGGTGGAAGCTTGGGCATCGGGACGGCGATCTCACTGGATCTGGCGAAAGAGGGGGCCAACGTGGCGCTAACCTACCGCAGCCATCCAGACGAGGCCAAGGAGGTTGCCCGCCAGATACAGGAAATGGGCCGGCAGTCGATGGCCTATCAGATTGATGTCTCAGACTTCGCTGCTACACAAGAGATGGTCGCCAAAGTGGCGGAGGAGTTTGGCGGGCTGGACATTCTGGTCTGCAACGCAGGGATGAACTGGGATGGCGTCATCTGGAAGATGACAGAAGAGCAGTGGGATAGAGTCCTCTCCGTAAACCTGAAGGGATACTTCAACTTCGCTCGGGCCGCAACGCCCATCTTCAGGGAGCAGCAGTCGGGCAAGATCGTTAATGTCACCTCGATCAACGGACTTCGCGGCAAGTTCGGCCAGACCAACTACTCGGCTTCAAAGGCAGGCATCATCGGGCTGACCAAGGCCATGGCGAAGGAGTTGGGCAGGTATAGCGTCAATATCAACGCCGTCGGCCCCGGGCTCATAGAGACCGAGATGCTGCGTCAGAACCCTGCTCGGGACAAGGTGGAGCAGATGGCCCTGGGGGAGATAGTGCTCGGTAGACTGGGGCAGCCGGAGGAGGTGGCGTGGGTGGTCACTTTCCTGTGCAGCGAGAAGGCTCGCCACGTCACGGGCGAGGTGATCACCGTCGACGGTGGGCAGTACATGTAGCGGGGGCAGCATGACCAACAAGTACGAGAATATCCGTTTCGAACGCGCTGACGGGGTAGCCAAGATCACGCTCAACCATCCTCCAGTGAACATCATGGATATCCCCACCATGAGAGAGATGAACCAGGCGCTGGAGAGCTTGCAGGGCGACAAGGAGAGCAAAGTAGTCCTATTCGGTGCCACTGGCAAAGCGTTCTGTGCTGGTGTGGATGTGAAGGACCACACAGTGGACAAGGTGGGTGAGATGGTGGAGGTGTTCCACCGCATCTTCCGGCTTATGTGGTCCCTGGAGATCCCCACCATCGCAGCGGTCAACGGCGCCGCTCTGGGTGGCGGGTGTGAGCTTGCTACCTTTTGCGACATGGTGATCGCTTCAGAGAAAGCCACCTTCGGCCAACCGGAGATCCAGGTTGGGGTCTATCCGCCCGTGGCCGCGGTCGTCTTCCCACGCCTGATGCCTCATATGAAAGCCATGGAGCTCCTGCTCACGGGCGCCGTCGTCGACGCGCACGAGGCGGAGCGCCTGGGGATCGTGAACAAGGTGGTACCGGTCGACTCCTTCGAAGACGAGGTGATCGGCTTCGTGGGTAGGCTTGCCGCCCTTAGTGGCATAGTCCTACGAATGACCAAGCGTGCTGCGCTGCAAGGGATGACTTTGGGCTTCGAGGAGGCTCTGGGGCTTTCGGAGGACCTCTACCTCAACCAGTTGATGAAGACGCATGACGCCACCGAAGGGCTACAGGCTTTCGTGGAGAAGAGAAAGCCCGTCTGGAGGGACAAGTAGCTTTTGATGGCGGGCACGGGAGGAGAGATACCGTCAGAGGGTTTCGTGACCTCGCTTTGCAGGGAGGCTGGGCGGGTGAGTCTGCGGAGGTGGGGAGGTAGCCTCCAAGTCACGCAAAAGGGCGCTGTGGATCTCGTCACCGATGTGGATCTGGCCCTGGAGGAACTGATCAGGGAGGCAGTCACCCGCCGATTCCCGGAGCACACCATCCTGAGCGAAGAGCGAGGGCAGGACGAGACAGCTCCACAGGCTGACTACGTGTGGATGGTCGATCCCCTGGATGGCACCACGAATTATGTGCACGGTCATCCCGTCTTCTGCATCTCGGTCGGGTTG
>DATKVP010000300.1:0-12499 GCA_035530015.1 Anaerolineae bacterium
CGATCTCCACACTCACGCGAGGCCGGGCGTCGGTGGTATCCCTGACGGTCACCGTCGCCCCCTTAGACGAACTCTCCACCGAGTAGCTCCACGGCACTCCCCACTCGTACCCATGTTCGTTGACGGGAAACGCCCACTCCATCCCTCCCGCTGCCAGCCACCAGTTCTCCTCCCGTGTCAGCGGGCCCCACCTTGTAGGCTTCACCACGTGGTTGCGGTAGAAGATGTTCTGTCCGCTGGGCTTGAAGACACACTCGTAGAGCCGTCCCCCCAGCTCTGGCAAGATGGTCAATCGAAGATACCGGTTCTCCAGCAGGATGGCCGCGAAGGGTCTCAAAACGGTGGTCTCTGGAGCAGGCTCGCCATAGGCGGCGCGGTCCAGCCAGAAGTACGACACGCCATGTTGTTCATCGAGTGCCTGTCTGAGATGCGGCTCATAGACGTAGGCGGGGAGAGAGATGGTCGTCTCTCGGACAAAGACCTGATCACCTGGCAACGCGGGCGGCACCTCGGGAGTGGACGTGGGCAGCGCAGATGGCGTCCAGGTGGGTTGCACCGCCACGGAAGGCGACGGCGACTCGTCCGGGATGCGGCTGGGCATGAGAGTGGGACGCGGAGTAGCCTCCTGAACAGCACTGGTCACTGGCGTAACGTAAGGAGAGGGGATCGGTATCGCAGTCGGTACCGTAGTGGGCGCAGGTGGGCTCACCACCCCCTGGCAACCCAGGAGCGAGGGAAGCAAGCAAGAGGCCAATAGAACAACCAAGCAGCAGACAATCCGCTTCAAGTCCCGGTCTCCCCTCAGCCGGCGGTCAACGTCCTATCGTACCATAGCAGCGAAGGGCCGAGCAAGAAGAAGGGGCTACTGTCAGCCCACAAGCTTAAAAGTGCCCGCTCGTACCTAACTGAACTCTCGCCGCCAGACCTTTTATGCTATAATGAGACCAAGTAATCCCCTAGAAGTACGGACTTCTGAGAGTTCAACACAATGACTGAGTTTGTCCATCTCCACGTCCATAGCGAGTACTCCTTGCTGGACGGCCTAAGCCGTATTGAAGACGTGGTTCAGCGCACGAGAGAACTGGGGATGGGGGCTCTGGCCATCACCGACCATGGCGTGATGTACGGCGCTCTTGGCTTCTACCAAAACGCGGTGCAGAGCGGCATCAAGCCCATCATCGGGTGCGAGGTGTATCTGGCTCGCCGGAACATGCAGAGTCGCCGGCCACACATAGATGGGCGACCCTATCACCTGGTCCTCATCGCTGAAGATCAGCAAGGCTACCAGAATCTCCTGGAGATGACGACCAGGAGCCACCTCGACGGTTTCTACTACAAACCCCGCATAGACAAGGAGTTGCTATCACAGCACGCCGACGGCCTTGTGGCTCTCTCCGCGTGCGCAAAAGGCGAGGTTGCCCAACTACTCACTCAGGGCGACTACGAAGGTGCCCGTCGCACGGCGTCCTGGTACCAGGAACTGCTCGGTCCCGGTAGATTCTATCTGGAATTGCAGGAGCACGATATTCCCGAACTCGCAGACCTCAACCGCCAGTTGATCTCCTTGTCGCGCGAGCTCGATATCCCCCTGGTGGCGACCAACGATGTCCACTACGTGCGCTCGGAGGACCTCCAGGCACACGACCTTCTCCTCTGCATTCAAACCAACACCACCATCAACGATCCGAAACGCATGAAGATGCAAGGGACGGGATACCACTTGAGAAGCCCCGACGAGATGGCAGCCCTCTTCAGTGAGGTACCGGAGGCCCTTGCCAACACCGTGGAGATCGCCGAGCGCTGCAATCTCAGCTTCGATTTCGATACTCTCCACCTGCCTCCCTTTGACGTCCCGGAGGGCCACACCACTGAGAGCTATCTCGCGCACCTGTGCCGGGAAGGCTTGGCCAAGCGGTATAGCCAGCTCACGCCCGAGGTCGAGGCCCGGCTCGAGCACGAACTGCAACTGGTTTGCGAGATGGGCTTTGCCGCTTACTTCCTCATCGTCTGGGACCTGATCCGGTTCTCAAGAGAGAGAGACATCCTCGTCGGTCCTGGCAGAGGTTCCGCGGCAGGCAGCATCGTCTCCTACTGTCTCGGTATCACGGGCCTGGACCCCCTCGCCCACGGGCTCTTCTTCGAACGGTTCCTGAACCCCGGCCGGCGCACCATGCCCGACATAGACATGGACTTCCCTGAGGATCGGCGCGCAGAGGTCATGGCCTATGCCGTTCAGAAGTACGGGCAAAACCACGTAGCTCAGATCATCACCTTCGGGACCATGGCCGCCAGGGCGGCCATCCGCGATGCCGGACGCGCCCTGGATCTGCCGCCAGGTGAGGTGGACAGGACAGCCAAGCTCATTCCTTTCGGCTTCTCCATAGATGGAGCTCTGAACACCGTCCCTGAACTGAAGCGACTCTACGAAGAACAGAGCTACATTCGTGAGTTGGTGGAGGCAGCCAGGAGTCTGGAAGGCGGGGTAAGACACGCTTCCACCCACGCGGCCGGCGTGGTGATCACAGACGAGCCTCTCACACAGTACGTCCCGCTGCAGCGGGCGATCAAGGGCGACGGCGTCATCACCCAATACCCCATGGCCGAGCTGGAGAGCATCGGCCTGCTCAAGATGGACTTCCTCGGGCTGTCAACGCTGACGGTCATCCAACGAGCACGGGATCTCATCGAGGAATCCCATGGTATCGAACTGGAGATGGATCAGATCGACCTGGATGACCCAGAGTTGTACCGCCTGCTGTCCCAGGGAGAAGTCACAGGGGTCTTTCAGGTGGAAAGCCCAGGGATGCGTCGTGTGCTGCGCGAACTGCAGCCGTCCTGCTTCGGCGACGTGATGGCCGCTCTGGCGTTGTACCGCCCTGGCCCAATGGAGCAAATCCCCGATTTCATTAAGCGCAAGCACGGCGAGATGCCGATAGAGTACAAAGTCCCGCAGCTGGAACCCATACTGGAAGAGACCTACGGTGTGATCGTGTATCAGGAGCAGATCATCCGCATGGCAGAAGAGTTGGCCGGCTTCACGACCAGCGAAGCGGACATGTTCCGTCACGCCATCGGCAAGAAGAAAGCAGCAGAGCTTGAGGCTCAGCGCGACAAGTTCATTCGCGGACTGGTCGACAATGGGATTGACCAGAAGACCGCCGAAGAGATCTTCGGGATGATCGAATTCTTCGCCCGATATGGCTTCAACAAGGCCCACGCGGCGGCCTACGCTGTGATCACCTGCCAGACGGCCTACCTCAAGGCCAAGTACCCTGTGGAGTATATGACTGCGCTGCTCACCGTGGACAAGGACAATAGCGACCGGGTGGCCCTGGAAGTGGCCGACTGTCGTCGCCTGAAGTTCCCAGTCCTTCCTCCCAATATCAACCACAGTGACCTTCAATTCACTATTGAGAAATGCGTCTCAGACACCAGCGACAGCGGACGAGGCAACACAGGCAAGTCCGGAATTCGCTTTGGTCTGGGAGCGGTGAAGAACGTCGGCGAGGGCCCTATTGGAGCCATCCTCCAGGGCCGCCAGGATCGGCCTTTTAAGGACATTGGCGACTTCTGTAGCCGCGTTGACTTGCGCCAGGTGAACCGTCGAGCCCTGGACAGCCTCATACGCTGCGGGGCACTCGAAGACTTCGGCCCGAGGGGGCAACTCCTCGACAGCATTGACGCCATGATGGCCATCAGCCAGCATGCCCATCATGCCCAGGAGATCGGGCAACTGCTCATGTTCGACCTCGGCGAAGAAGCAGCGGTGACGCTTGACCTGACCGACGGTCGTGAGGTGCCTCGCCGCACGGCGCTGTCCTGGGAGAAGGAGTTGTTGGGGCTTTACATCTCGGAGCACCCTCTGGAACACATGGCTGCCAAATTGGACAAACACACGACTGCAATGTGCGGTCAGATAGACAAGAGCCTGCACAGGCAGACGGTGATCGTGGCCGGCATGGTATCCAGAATACGTCGCATCACGACCAAGAACGACCAACTGATGGCCTTCGCGCAGCTCGAGGATTTGCAGGGCAGCGTGGAAGTGGTCATCTTTCCAGATGCCTACGAGAAGACACGTGAGCTGTGGAAGCCAGATAACCTGCTGCTGGTGAGAGGCACAGTGCAGGTCAGGAATGATGAAGCGAAGATAATATGCGAATCGGCCGTGGACTACCACTCGTGGGCAGAGAACTCCGAGGACGGCGAGCCTGACGAGACACCGCCCAGGGTTCAGCATCGGCTACACATCAACATGCCTCGCAGTGGGGACCAGCAAGAAGACGTGAAGCTCTTGAGTGAGGTTCATTCGGTGCTGACCAGCCAACCCGGGGACGATGTATTCAGTCTCTACGTGCATCGTCGTGAGCGGCTGGTGCAGCTAATCTTCCCCAACGAGACGACCACATACTGTCCGGCGCTGGCGAAGGCGGTTACCGATCTACTGGGAGAGGGGTGTTTGAGGGTAGAGGCTCTCCAAGGTCCATGAACCCTGGTATCCTGGGCAGCTGACCAAGCGAATCTCGATTAGCAAAGGACGGGGTACAGATGAGAAGACTGGGGGTGCTGACTAGCGGTGGTGACGCTCCTGGCACAAACGCCTGCATAAGGGCGGTGGTGAGAACAGCCCTCTATCACGACTTCGACGTCGTGGGCATACGCCGCGGCTATGTTGGACTGATGGAGGAAGAATTCGAGAAGCTGGACGGGCGCTTCGTCGGGGGGATCGCCCACCGGGGCGGGACCATCCTCAAGACGGCGCGCACGGAGAGGTTCAAGGAGGAAGAGGGACGGCTTCAGGCGCTCCAGAACCTCGAGAAGCATCAGGTCGACGTCCTGGTAGTCATCGGGGGCGATGGATCCTTGAGGGGGGCCTTGCGCTTGAAGGAGGCCGGCTTCCATGTCGTCGGCGTTCCGGCCACCATAGACAACGACGTCGCCTTCACCGACATGGCCCTCGGTGTGGACACGGCCATGAACACGGCCCTCAGGGCCATAGATCAGATCAAGGACACCGCCACCTCACACCGACGAGCCTTCCTGGTGCAGACGATGGGCCGCGATTCAGGCTACCTGGCCCTCATGGTGGGCATGGCCAGCGCAGCCGAAGCGATCATCATTCCCGAAGTGCCCGCAAGCTGCGCTACGATCCTGGGAAAGATCAAAGAGGCCCATGGAAAGGGTAAAGCTCACTTCATCGCCGTCATCGCCGAGGGGGCCAAACCCGACTGCCTGACCATAGACCAGTACCTCAAAGATCGCGAGGAGGAGCTGGGCTTCGGGGTACGAGTCAGCATTCTGGGATACATCCAGCGCGGTGGCTCCCCAACCGCATTTGACCGGCTGCTGGGCACGCGCCTCGGCGTGAAAGCAGTCGAGGAACTGGCCCATGGACGACACGGCACGATGGCCGGACTGGTCGGCTCCAGAGTGGTTGCTACCGATCTCGAAGACGTGCTTGCCAGACCCCGGGAGCTAGATCTCTCTCTGTACGAACTGGCTCAGAGGCTGGAGGTCTACCCAGAGCGCTAGTCTTCCTCTCTAACCCGCCTCACTTCGAAGACCAGAGGGTTGTAGGCGTCGGGACAGGCGTGTGTGGCCACATCCTTGTCCTCAGCCCACGGAAACTCGGCGCCGTATCGCATGGCCATTACTTTCGGGATGACACTGTAGAGGGCGTGGAAGCAGATCTCCCCATCTATCTTCCGCTCATCAAAGACGATCACATCGCCCACCTTGTGCCCGAAGCCGCAAGTCCCTTCCTGCTTGATGACCTTCAATTCGACTTTGTACTCACCTTTCTCCGCCACTCCAACCTCCTTCGGTCCTATTGGCCCTGCCACACAACCACCTGATGGCGGCACGCAATCGGGGTTCTCTGCCCATCATCAGCGGCGACTACTTCATTGGCATCAGAACA
This sequence comes from Anaerolineae bacterium, assembly GCA_035530015.1. Taxonomy (GTDB): domain Bacteria; phylum Chloroflexota; class Anaerolineae; order UBA7937; family B3-Chlor; genus JAUVXJ01. Next base: position 5,921 of record DATKVP010000300.1, read on the forward strand.
CCAAACCGCCCGAAATCATATCTGCGCAAGGGACCCCACTGCGACTGCACCGCCTGCCATCTCACCGCTCCACCCGCTATCTGCTCGAACCCCTCGCGCACGTCCACGAGGATATGGGGATCCAACGGTGTCTGATTGTGCCCCGGCAGCACCAATCGTAGCGCTCCCGCCAGTCCGCTCAAGCGCTCCATGGTCTCGCGGTAGTCCCCCAAATCGGATTCCTCAAACTGGAGATACAGAGGACCAGCGTAGATGGTGTCGCCGGAGAACAGCAGCCCCTCCTCCTCGCTCAGCAGACAGATGCTGCCACGAGAGTGACCCGGTGTATGGAGCACTCTCAGGCGTCGCTGTCCCAGATCCAGGAGGTCCCCCTCCCCGAGGAGTCTGGTTGCCTTGGATGGCAGGATTCGATATTGAGCCGGATCGAAGCCTTCCGGCGCGGCACCCCAGAAGTTTTCCGGCTTCATCGCTTCCAACAGCAGCCCTTCCTGCGACTCCTGCTCCAGAAGGGAAGCCTCGGCGGAGTGAATCGCCACGTGCTCGAAACGATGATTGTCGCCGATGTGATCCCAGTGATAGTGAGAGTTGACCACGCTGATCGGCTTTTCGGTGAGGCGCCCCGTCAATTCGTGGATATTGTCGATGCCCATCCCCGTGTCCAGGAGAAGGGCGGACTCCTCTCCCACAATCAGGTATGAGATCACCTGCTCCCAATGCTGGGGCTCGGAGATGGCGAAAACGTCATCGGCCACCTCCACAACCTCAAACCATTCGCTCACGGCTCCTCCCAACCTGCCGCCGCTAGCCCTTCACCCAGAGGAGTAGACGTCTTCTCTGCGATCTTCGAAAACCGTCATCGATTGCCTTGCCTGGTCCACCAGGTCCAGGTCGAGGTCCGCCGTCACCAGGGTCTCCTCATCGGCAGCACCGGCTATCAGTTCACCCGAAGGATCGTAGACCCCAGAGTGCCCGAAAAAGCTCCATTCGCCAGACTTTCCCACTCGATTGCAGGCCACGACGAAGAACTGATTCTCGATGGCACGGGCCTGCAACAGCGTCTGCCAGTGCTCGAGCCTTGGTAGCGGCCACTCGGCCAGAAGAAACACGACCTTGGCGCCTCCCAGGGCGTACTTCCTGAACAACTCGGGAAAGCGTAGGTCGTAGCAGATGGCCAGTCCACTCTTGCCCCAGGGCAAGCTGAACAGCGGGGCATCCTCACCAGCAACGAGGTACGTGTCCTCCTCCATCGGCCTGAACAGGTGCACCTTGGAGTACTGTCCCACAAGCCGACCCTCAGGAGAGAAGATCACAGCTGTGTTGCGGTAGCCCTGGTCCGACCGTTCCAGCTGGGAACCAAGGATATGTATGGAGTGATCCCTGGCCAGGGCTGCGGTCTCGGCGAAGGTACCCTCACCCAACGGCGTCGCGTACTCGTGCGCCCGCTCCAGGTCATATCCGGTGGACCACAACTCGGGAAAGACGATCAGCTCTGACCCCCGGCGCCGGGCCTCCGTCGTCATCGCCCGGACTTTGTCCAGGTTCTCCCCAGGCTGCCCGAGACTGACATCCATCTGCCCCATGGACACTCTGAGCTTCATCGGTTTCCTTTCGAGCCTGTCCCGCCGGGCGAGGCAGAGAGCGCACTCTGCAAGCCGGAGCTATGCAGCCCCTTGCCCTACCTCATGCTCCCCAAGCCAGTCCGCTATGCGCTGCCTGTTGAAGCGCCAGCGGTTGCCGACCTTATAGGCGGGGATCTCTCCCTGTCTGGCCATCCGGTAGATGGTCATCTCGTGCATCCTTAGATAACCAGCCACCTCGCGGACCGTCATGATCGTCGGTTGTTCACTATCCGTGGCCACTGGACCTCCTCACGCCGCGGGTTGGGACAATCTCTAAGGCACCCATGGAGAACGATACGAACACCGGCGCCTCTGGGGGCTTGCTGGGCAGATAGCAGGGCCTGCTCTAGCACGAAACCGCTTCCTTTACGTGATGCTCGGCAGGCTCCTGACCTACGTCAGGTGTTCGTTCTGCTACAGCAAACACAAACAAATTATAAAAGACTTAACGCGATGGTGTCAATGGTCCGATGGTACTGTTTGGCATCGAACGGAGCGGATGATATAATGCTGTCAGTACAAGACCGTGCCGGCGCAGAAGGGCGTGCCATGAAGATCACCACCACTGAGCAAATGAGAGAGATAGAGAAGGGTGCTGACTCCCAGGGCCTGACCTACGCTACGATGATGGAGAACGCCGGGCGAGGCGTGGCGGAAGAGATCCAGACCCGTCTCGACGTCAAGGGCAAGACGGTGCTGGTGCTGGTAGGGCCCGGCAACAACGGTGGCGACGGACTGGTAGCAGCCCGCCATCTCCACGACGATGGCGCAGAGGTGCACCTCTACGTCTGGAAACGAGACCCGAAGGGGGACGAAAACTTCCGGCTCACGGAGGAGAGAGGTATCCCCTACTGGCCTGCCGCCAAGGACAGAAAGCTCAAGAGATTGAACGACCTGCTCTTGGGTGCAGATGTCGTGCTCGACGCCCTTCTCGGTACTGGAGTCACTCGCCCCATCGGCGGTGCCCTCGAGGACATTCTGATCGCCCTGAAGGGTGCGAGGGCTTCAGGTGCGGCCCCTCTCCTCGTGGCCGTCGATGTGCCCACCGGTGTGGATTGTGACTCGGGAGCTGTAGACTCAGCGACCGTCGCCGCGGATCTCACAGTGACCCTGGCTTTACCCAAGAGAGGCTTCTACACCTTCCCCACCGCCGACTACCTGGGCGACCTGGTGATCTGCGACATCGGAATCCCGCCCGCCCTCACAGATCAACTGACGATGGAGCTGATCGACTCCGATCTGGCACGAGGCCTGCTGCCGAAACGGCCCCGGAACGCGCATAAAGGCACCTTCGGAAAAGCGCTGGTCGTAGCCGGCTCACCCAACTACACAGGCGCCGCCTATCTCTCCAGTGCCGCGGCGACCCGGGTGGGCACGGGGCTGGTGACCCTCTGTCTGGCTCAGAGCCTTCATCCCATCCTGGCCTCCAAATTGGCAGAAGTGACCTTCCTCGTGCTGCCCCACGATCTGGGCGCGCTGGTTCCACAGGCGACCAGGCTGGTCGAGGAGAAGCTCCCTGAGTACAACGCTCTCCTGGTGGGGCCAGGCCTGGGTACAGTCGACTCGACAGTGGAGTTCGTACACCGCCTCCTCGAGATGCAAGATGCCGGCCGGAGGAGGCAGATAGGGTTCGTCAGCGCCCAGGAAGAGAGAGCTGAGCAAGGAGCAGAGCACAAAGCTCTGCCTCCCCTGGTGATAGACGCTGATGCACTGAACGCACTGGCTCTGGTGCCCCGCTGGTGGGAGTCTCTCACAGCCAGCGCGGTCTTGACACCCCACCCTGGCGAGATGTCCCGCCTTTTGGGCTGCCCCATCGAGGACGTTGAGGCCGACCGAGTGGCCACAGCTCGCGGCGCAGCTCAGCAGTGGCAGCAGGTGGTGGTGCTCAAGGGCGCCCATTCGGTGATCGCTGCACCCGATGGCCGCGTGGCCATCAGTCGCTTCGCCAACCCAGGTCTGGCCACCGCTGGGACGGGAGACGTTCTGGCAGGTTCGATCGTGGGGTTCGCGGCCCAGGGGTTGTCTCTCTTCGAGGCAGCCGTACTGGGGGTCTATTGCCACGGAGCGGCTGGCGAGATGGCGACAGCGGCGCTGGGGGACGCTGGAACCGTGGCCAGTGATCTGCTGCCGCTGCTGCCGCAGGTGCTGAAGAGGCTGGGTTCGGATCACTGAGCCACCAGAAACAACGAAAGGCAAGAGAAAACCTCTTGCCCTTCGCGCTCAGTCAGACTTGAGATGTCCGTACTAGGCAGCGGATTTCTTGCCGCTGGCCTTCTTCGTTTCCTTGTCTGCCTCCAGGGTCTTGGTCAGTTCCTCTTTCTTCTTGGTGGCCGCTGTCTTGCCCTCTTCGATAGCATCCTGGAAGCGGATCCGTCCTTCCTCCGATAGCTCCTCGGCCCTGGCCTTGAGCTCGATCCCCTTCTCCCTGATGACGTCTCTGGTCTCTTCACCAGCCTGCGGCGCCAAGAGGATACCCACCAGCAGCCCGGCAATGCCACCCAGGATCACGCCCACCACGAAACCGACTATGCCCTTGCCCTCATCCATCGCTTGTCTCCTTTCCAGCCTTCTCTCGAGGCAGGGACTCTATTCGCAGTAAAGAACGCTTCCCAGCCGGGAGATCACTTTCCTCGCCGCCTCTTGCCTCGCGCCAAAACACTCATCACTCTGTTGGCGGCTGAGGCGTAGCCAACCGCGTTGATGAGCGGCTTGACGAAGGTATCGCTGACAAACACGGTAGTCCCCCGGACCGTGGTCGCCGTCTCCTTGGTGGACTCCAGGATGGGCTGGATTTCCTCCTGCAACATCCTGGTCAATCCCCGAATCTGGAGCAGCAGGACGATGAGCAGCCCGCCGATCACCAGGGATTCCACAGCGAGGACGATGATGGCAATGTCACGTATCAGCGCGACAGCGGACATCCGAAACCTCCTCCGGGGACTCCACCACAAGATGTAGCAATCATTATATCAGACATTGAGCCATCTGGCAACTAACAGACAGATCCAGGAGAGCACGGTGGCCTCGACGACCCTCACCTGCCCGATCATATAGAACGACAAGCCCAGGAACTCGAACAGAGCCTGGCCCATGGCAAAGCCAACGATGGCCGCGATCCAGTACAGCACCAGGTCCCGCCACCTCTTCCCCCAGATGAAGTGAAAGACCGCCCCGTACAGGCTGGCCAGCAATAGTGAGAACAGCAACGAAGGAGCCAACGTCAAGCCCACGGCTATCCTACCTCCTCGATAATCCCCCCACCTATAACGGCCTCTCCAGAATAGAACACCACACCCTGACCTGGAGTAATGGCCGGCTGTGGCTCGACGAAGGAGACTCTCGCCTCATGCTGCCCCAGATACGTCAGAGTGGCCGCGGACGCAGCCGCCCGATACCGGATCTTGGCCGTGACCTCCATAGGCCCGTCTGGCGGCTTTCCGGAGACGAAGCTCACCGCTCCCGCCCTCAGCTCATAACGGGCCAGCCGCTCTCGAGGCCCCACCAGCAGGGCATTCCGCTCCGTGTCAATCTCCAGAACGTAGAGAGGTTGCGGCGCTGAGATGCCCAGCCCCTCCCGCTGCCCGATGGTATAGGCTGGCAGCCCCTTGTGCTGCCCCAGGACCCTGCCCTCCTCGTCGAGGATGGGGCCAAACTCGAAGACCACACCCTCCTGAGCGCTCAAGAACTGGCGGTAGTCGCCCATGGCGAAGCAGATCTCCTGGCTCTCTTCGCGATCGGCGACGGGCAGACCTCTGTCCCGAGCCAGCTGGCGCACCTGCTCCTTGGTGTACTCGCCCAGCGGGAGCAGAAGGCGCTTCAGCTGTTCCTGGCCCAGCATGTAGAGCACGTACGACTGGTCCTTGCCCTCATCCACTGCCCTCAGAAGCTGGTACTCGGAGTCCACGCGCCTGACCCGTGCGTAGTGGCCCGTGGCCAGATAGTGGGCGCCAAGCTCTCTCGCCTTCTCGAGCAGGAGGCCGAACTTGAGATGCCGATTGCAGGACAGGCAGGGGTTTGGCGTCCTGCCACGCCCATACTCAGCGATGAAGCAGTCCACCACAGACCTCTTGAACTCGCTCTCGTAGTCGAAGACGTGAAACGGAGCGCCAATCCTCTGGCAGATGTCCCGCGCGCCCAGCATCGCCTCGGGCGAGCAGCAGCGGTTGGCAGGCCCGCCTTCCTCCGCCCACAGGCTCATCATGCCGCCGATGACCCGGTAGCCCCCCTCGTGAAGCAGGACGGCAGCCACGGAGCTGTCCACTCCGCCGCTCATGGCTACGAGAACAGTGTCTTCACGCGACTCTATGTGCTCCAAGTTGCCACTTCCACCTGATTCGAGGCCACCACGACCAATTGCACACCCATTATAGCAGCTCCAATCGCCCTCTGCGACTGCACGAAGGCCGTCCCCCTCCAGGCCCAGGCAGCCAGGGAGACGAACACGGTGCCCGACTCCGGGCTGGAGCGACTCCTGATGATCGCGGCCGAGCCCACTCCGCAGCCCGGGAGCCTATCTACACTCAGTGAGAAGTGGCCTGCCTCGTACCCCAGAGAAGTACGTAGCGGGATATACAGCTGATGGACCCCGTCTGCAGATCCCGTTCCATACGTTCCAGCCCCCGCCTCCAGTCTTCCTCCCCGATGAGATGGAGCGAGGAGAAAGCCCTGTCCCGGTAGGACTGAGCATCCCTCACCTCGTAGGGGAACTGCACCGTGTGCTCAGAGAGCTCCGCAAACCCGGCATCACGCAACAGATCCCGCAGCTCCGCGAGCCGAGGATACCGTGCCAGGTCGACGTCAACGGACTCGGGGAAGTAGATAGCCAACGGCTCGCGATGTCTGATGATCCACTCCGAGTCGGTGACCGTACAGATACGCCCGCCGGGCCTCAGCACCAGGCAGGCATCCTGGAAATACAGCGCGATGTCCTCCAGGTGATGAATCACGTCCACGGAGAACA
>DATKVP010000301.1:0-3726 GCA_035530015.1 Anaerolineae bacterium
TCGGCGGGGATCCGACGGGTACTTCCGGGGCCGTGACACCCACTGCGTCATCTTCGCCTTCTGCTACGCCCACCCCCAGCCCCACTGCGACGCCCGTGCCCACGCCTCTGCCAGTCCCCGAGGGTGTGATCAGCATCATGCTCCTGGGCGGCGACAGGTTGCCCGGCCAGGTCGACTGGCGTACCGACACCATGATCTACGTGCGGATAGACCCGGCCAGCAAGGTGGTGGGGATGCTGTCTATTCCCAGAGACCTCTTTGTCCACATCCCCGGCTATGGAGACAATCGGCTGAACACCGCGGACTACCTGGGAGAGAGCACTGGCTATCCCGGCGGTGGCCCCGCTCTCCTCAACGCGACATTACTACACAACCTCGGCATAAGTTTCGATCACTATATCCGCATCAACTTCGAGGGGTTCGAGAGGATCATCGATATCCTCGGGGGCATTGATGTCGACGTCGAATGCGCCGTCGAATTGTGGGGGGCCGATCCAGAGAATCCAGGCGGGTGGATGCAGATAGGCTACGTGCCGGCAGGGATGCAGCACCTGGATGGACAAACGGGCCTCCGCTATGCGCAGTGCCGCTACAACACGCCGGTGTTCGACCGCGATCGACGCCAGCAGAAGGTTCTGTTCGCCGTCCGTGACAGGGTGCTGGAACTGGGCATTCCAGGTCTCATTCCGCGCGCCCTGGAATTGCTGATCACGATGAGGGAGATGGTCCAGACTGATCTGGGCCCGACTGAGATAGCCAGCCTGGCGCAGCTGCTGCCAGAGGTACCTCCTGCAAATGTGAATAGGGATCAGATAGACCTGAGCCTGGCTTCCCAGTGGACGACGCCCGAGGGTGCGTGGGTGATGGTGCCTGACCGCGAGAAGATCGCCCTGGTCATCATGGGTATGCTGGATCCTCCCTCAGAGACGGTGAACGTGCTGAAACAAGAAGGTGCCAGCATTGTGTTGCGGAATGGCACGCCCCGACAGGGCTGGGGGCGGCAGATCGCGGACCGCCTGGAGTTGCGAGGGTTTCAGATCATCGACTTCAGTCCCGCTGACAGAACTGATTATGCCGAAACGCTGATCATTAGCTACGCGGACAAGCCCTACACTGTACGGAACCTGAAAGCGTATCTGGAGGTCCCGGACGGGAACGTGCGTCACGAACCTGGTGGATCGAGCGAAGCGGATGTTCTTGTCATCTTGGGAGACGACTTCCACACGATCTGCCCTGAGTGACCTTCTCCTGCGTGGCGTGTGCCCCGACCGTCGGCACCGCAAGGGTCACGGAAGCGTTGCAGACCAGCCGCGGGAGGTTTGAGGGGCTCTCGTAAGTGAAGCGAACGAGCGAGCAGTGGAGCCGTCTGTGAAGAAGATCTGGTTTGCCCTCCTACTGACCGGCTCGCTCGGCTTGACTGCTCAAGCGAGTCTCGTCCCCACCGCGGCGATTCCCGCATCGCTCTCCGAAGGGGTGATGGGTGCGGAGGCCGCTGTTCTCGGCAGATTCCCCACCGGCTCCACAGTGACGACCCTGCTGCCAACGCCGGTGCCGATGGGACCAGGCGTCTTGCACATCATGTTGCTGGGTAGCGATCGACGTCCTCCTGACGACGGTTGGCGAACGGACACGATGATCCTCGTTTCCGTCGATGCTGAAGAGCGGATCGTGAGCATGGTTTCCATACCCAGAGACCTCTACGTCGCTATCCCCGGCCACGGCAAGACCCGTCTCAACCTGGCCGACAACATCGGCGCGGCGGAGCATTATCCCGGCGGCGGGCCTGCCTTGCTGAGGAGGATGCTGGAGGAGAACCTCGGCTTGACCTTCGACCGATACGTGCGGATCGACTTCCAAGGCTTCGTCGAGATGATAGACCTCCTTGGGGGTATCGACGTTGACGTGCCCTGCCCGACAGAGCTCTGGGTTCCCGATATGAAATCCGCAGTCGAGTATCTGTTGTTGCGTAAGCTGCCAGCCAGCATGCAGCATATGGATGGCGAACTGGCCCTCGTCTACTGCCGCTGCCGGGCCCACACACCAGTTCTCGACCGCGACCGCAGACAGAGGGAAGTGCTTCTCGCCATCCGCAACCGGGTGCTGGAATTGGGTCTCCCCGGACTGCTGCCCAAGCTATTCCCGCTGCTGGATAGTATGCTGGATCACGTGCAGACCGACCTGGAGCCGGGAGAGATGGTGTCTTTGGCGCAACTCATCGCTGACATGCCTCCAAGCAGCATCAGTCAGAGCGTGATAGACTTGACTGTGGCGCCCGAGTGGGTCACCAACGAGGGGGCCTGGGTGATGCGACCGAACAGGCACCTGGTCAAGGAACTGATGGGGGAGCGCATGGCCCCGCTTTCGTGGGAGGAGGAGGGGCTGGCCGCCGAAGGGGTGCGGATTGTCGTTGAGAACGGCACCACCCTTGAGGGGTTCGCCTCTCAAATCGCCAATCGCCTCCGAGCGCGTGGGTTCTATGTCGCGGAAGTGGGCAAGGGTGATAGGCTGGACTATGCAAAGACCGTCATCATCAGCTACGGAGGCGAGAGCTTCACCCTGGAACGTCTGAGGCAGCATCTGGGTGTGGGCGAAGATGCCGTCCGCTATGAGCATGACTGGTTGAGCAACGTGGCCATCAGGGTCATCGTGGGCACCGATGCGCAATCGCCGTGCCCTTAGCGTGGGGGGAGGGCACATGAGATCGCGGGATTGGCGGGAGCGGTATGGGGACAAGCTGACGACAGCACGGCAGGCCCTGAGGCTTGTCAGGCGGGGCTGCTCGGTGTTCATCGGGTCCGGGGCTGCGGTTCCGCGACTTCTGGTCGGCGAGCTTTCCAGGATGTCCGCGGATCTGGCGAACGTGAGGCTGATCCACGGCTTGACCCTGGCATTGATCCCCAACACCGACTCAGAGTACGGGGATCTCTTCCGGCACGATGCGCTCTTCATCGGCCCCGAGGTGAGAGACGCGGTCTGCGAAGGACGGGCCGACTACACCCCTGTCTTCCTGTCAGACGTTCCCGGCCTGCTGGCTTCCAGAAGCATCCATGTCGATGTTGCTCTGATTCAGGTCTCGCCTCCCGACGAACGTGGTCTGTGCAGCTACGGGGTCTCGGTCGATGTGGTCAAGGCTGCCGCGGAGAGCGCGCGCCACGTCGTTGCCGAGGTGAATCCTCGCATGCCGAGGACCTTGGGCGACAGCTTCATCCACATGGATCAGATAGCGGCCCTGGTGGAAAACGACAGTCCCCTTCCGGAATTGCACTTCCCGCCACCCGACGAAGTGTCGCTCAAGATCGGCAGGAATGTGGCCAGCCTCGTAGACGACGGGGCTACGATCCAGATGGGCATCAGCAGGATCGCTCGCTCCATTGCTGTGTTGCTGGAGAACAAGAAAGACCTGGGAGTGCACACGGAACTGGTCTCGGATTGGATCGTAGACCTCATGCGGAGAGGGGTCGTGACGAACGCACGGAAGACGTTGGATCAGCGGAAAGTGGTCACGAGCTTTTGCCTGGGCAGTAGACGACTCTATGATTTCGTGGACGATAACCGCGCCTTCGAGTTCCGGCCCTGCGACTATACGAACAATCCGTCGATCATCAGCCAGCAGGAAAACATGGTGGCCATAAACTCTGCGCTGGAGATAGATCTGACGGGTCAGGTATGCTCAGATTCTTTGGGGCAGGTGTTCTACAGTGGGCTGGGGGGCCAGGTGGACTTCAT
>DATKVP010000302.1:0-3903 GCA_035530015.1 Anaerolineae bacterium
ACCAGCGGAGCCCAGGCAAAGACGCTCAAGACCAGAACCAGCATCAAATGCCCATCGAGCCTCTGCACCAGCCGCCGCCAACTGCTCCGCGCCATGAGGAAACCTCTACCGTCTTCTCCTGCTGCGCCTGTACACTTCCCACCCCAGGATGGCAAGTACGATGAGCAGACTAAGCACAAAGAGGAATTGGCCCAGCACCCTCACGGGCGTGTCCTCGAAGCGCAACAGCAAGTAGTACTCTCCCTCCGGCACCCAGACCGACGCCCGCCCGATGCTACCATGCGGCAGGACTTCCAGCTGGCTCTCTATGCTGCCGTGCAGTCCGTCGAGGATATAGGCGCGCCAGCCCGGGTAGTAGAAGATATCGAAGATAACCCGGCCCTCTTCTTCGGCGTGAACCCACAACTCCTGAGAGATCGTACTGCTACCCTGGAGATCGACGGCCAAGCGCCTCCTGGGCTTGGGGAGCGCCGCCAGGTCCACCTTTACTTCCGGCGCTTCCCCTTCCCTCATCACGTACTCGGCGAAGGGTGACCAAGTGGGTATCTCATGGGTCCAGGCCACCGAACCCGTCATCTGATTGCTGCTCTGCATGAAGCGCATCATCCCTGACAGGGACACCGGCCCCTCTGCAGGCTCTATGATCTGCGGAGTGAGATAGGTGTAGCTGGCGAAGATGATCAGGATCACCAGACCCCAGGCAGCGAGGGGCGATCCTCGCTCGCCGTTGGAGCCCCGAGAAGTCGCCACCACCGAGCCAGCCAGGAAAGCCACGCACGGCATCACCAGCGCCAGCAAGCGCCACGGAAACTGGGCAAAGATGACGATGGGTAGCAGCTCCCAGAAAGCGCTGGAGGCAGAGAGCATCAAGAAGATCATCACCACGAGGGAGGCCTGGAAGAAGAGTGTCATCCGCCTCTGGACCTTGTCCCTCATGCGTCCCAGGGCAGCTAACGAGAACACCGAGAGGATGATGGGCACCGCCCCTATCTGGAACGAGAGATCATCACTGGGTCCAGGACGGCTCAAGCCGTGGCCCCAGAAAGGCGAGAAGAACTGAAAGAAGTAGACGAAGTCATCCCGGTAATCGTAGTAGCCGCCCAGCCACTGATCCAGCCTGACGTACTTGAACTCCAGAGCCATGGGGAGCCAGAAGAGCGCGCCGAGGCCCAGGCCCAGCAGCAGACCGGCCAGCGGCGCCCAGGAACGCTTGGCCACAGACCTGGCGACGAGCATCCACCGCCCGCGCCCTGAAGACGGTACCTCTCGCGCGTCTTGCCAGGCGCGTGAGACCACCAAGAACACCAGGTACACACCCAGGAAGGGTGAAAACAGCAATAGAAGCCCGTTGTGTGAGAACACCAGCCCGCTGTAGGATAGCGCAGCAGCCACAAAGGCCACAGGACGAGGGTGCTCCACTACTTCGTAGAAAGACCACAGGATGAGAGGAAAGAAGGCGAGACCCACCGATTCGGCGAATGCGCCGCGCACATAGATATCACCGATGTGGTAGGGCACGTAGACGTACACCAGGCCGGCAATGAGACCCGCCCAGCGACCCATCAACCTCCGCACGAACAGATACATGGTCAAGCCTGAGAGGACGAAACTGGTGGCGAAGACCATCTTGATAGACCACAGCAGGTTCAGCCCCAGGAGGTGAAACCCCTCGCCCAGATAGAAGGCCAGGGGACCGTAGATGTTGAACAATGGATAGCCGTAGCCGAAAGTGATGTCGGGGGACCATCGCGGATACAGGATTCCTTCCTGGATGGAACGATCGAACTCATAGAGGAAATAGACGCTGTGACGAGCATCGTGGGCGCCCCAGAAGAATCCTGGCTGGAGCAGCGGAGCTATCGCGAAGACGGTGAGAGCCGCAACCAGAATCAGGTTCGTATCGTGCCTATGGCTTATCTTCTTGATCGATCGAATCATGGTAGACCTGTCTGGACCGCCCGCACTACTCCAAGATGATGGCTGTGGCGCCGCTGGAGAGCGGCAGCCTCGTCCCACTGGCTTGATCGTAGAGCCCAATCTCTACAACATACCCTTCTCGTGGCCCCTCAACGTCTATCATCACCTCATGCCTGTCTTCGACGATCTCGCCCGCTTGCCAGGTACTGGTGGGCCGTTCTCCCCCCACCGGCATGCTGTCGTCCTGCGCCCAGATGGTCCCCTGTTCGTCAACTACGTGCACAAACACCGTATAATCCTTCTCCATGGGGCGCAGACCCTGCCAGTGCAGGGTCACGCGGACTGTGGCCCCATGGCGCAGAGGACCCTCTCGCTCGTGCGAGAGCAACATCGCCTCGTCGCCCAGCACAGCCACGGGCGAGCCGCCAACGCGCACGTCAGTGAAGCGAGGGGTCAGGTAGCCGTAGCTCTCCAAGATGACCAAGCATACCAGCACCGCCTGCCAGGGCAGGCGCTCCAGTCTGGGTTCCAGGCGGATTATGGCCGCCGAGGCCATGGACATGGCAAACACCGCGAGAGACAGCAACTGCCAGGGATAGCTCATGGTCAGGGACAGGCGGCTCGCCTGCCAGAGTGCAGATGCAGGTTGCAGTAGTAGTACGACCATGACCGCCGTTGCTGCGACGAAGAAACAGGTCGTCCTCACGACCTGCGGAATAGATCTTCGCTGCCCCGCCAGGAGCAGTCCGGCCACGATAGTCAGGCCTGTGGCTGCCAGCCCAAGCTGGAGCGGCAGCGTGTCCTTCCATCCCTGGATGCTCGCCCCGTAGCCCCACCCAGAGGACAGAAGCTGGAACGGATAGATGAAGTGCTCTGTGAAACCCGCATCACTGAACGAAGGCAGTCCGTACCTGATCGCACTGGGCACTTGCAGAGCAAGCGCCAGTCCGACCCCCGCCGCCAGTAGCAGGAGGGCACGCGACTTCGCGCCCCGCGGAGCACCCGCCGCCAAAACGAAGGCGAAGATGAAGATGGCGTATACCAGTGCCAGGCCGAGGCTGGTCGACGCCAGAGCGGCATAGGCAAGGACACCTGAGGCCGCCCACAGAATTCTCCTGTCACGCAGGTACAGGTCCCAGCACAGAAGGGCCAATGGGTACAGGGAGAAGGCCCATGCTTCCGCAAATGCTCCGCGCACGTACACCGTGGCCAGATGAAAAGGCGCATAGACGTACACTACTGCCGCCAACAGCCCCCCGGCCGCGCCAAACAGCCTCTTGCCCAGCAGATAGGCGGCCAGACCGGAGACCACGAAACCCAACGCGTATACGCCCTTGATGGCCTGCACGCCATCCATGGCCAGCCACCGGAGCGATTCGGCCACCAAGTATGGTACGGCCCCCTCGCCCGTCAAGAGATTGGGGTACGCCGCCAGGTGAGGCACCCATCCCCAGTTGCTCCACAGACCACCCTCCAGATCGTAGAGATGAAACACGGGCAGGAACCCAGAGTGGGACTGAAAGAAGCCTGGATACGCCAGGGGAGCGAAGGCGAAGACGCTGAGAAGCACCACCAGAGCGAGATTGAGATCAAGCCTCCTACACAGCTTCGGCCACGTCATGCGTAGCTAGGCTCCACGTGGTGGATCACCGAGACTGACACACCAGGCAACATCCCCAAGGCGTGGCAGCTCCGCCGGTCCACGATCATGGGACGATCACCACCTTAAGGGAATCCCCGGCCTGCGCGGCCAGCCGCATGGCTTCCGCCACCTGCTCGAGAGCGAAGCGATGTGTAACCAGGCCACTGGTCTGCACACTCCCGTTGCGGACGAGGTCAAGAGCGGCACGCGTATCGTCGGGTGCGCACGAATAGGTGGTGACCAGGGTCTTCTCCGAAAAGAGCAGGTCGCACACGTCGACGGGAAGCGTATCGCCGGGCGGCAGGGGTGCGTAGATGAGGACGGTCCCTCCCTTGGCAGCCAGC
>DATKVP010000303.1:0-7428 GCA_035530015.1 Anaerolineae bacterium
CTACGGAATTGGATAGATGATCCTGAGGAACATGTTGCGGAGAAGGACGCGCACGATTCTGACGCTGGTGGGCGTGAGCCTGGGCGTTGCAGCCATCGTTTCCTTGGTGGCGGTCGCCAACGGATTGGTCGGCGGGTACTCTTCCCTGTGGTCGGGCAGCGGAACTGACCTGATGATATCGCAGGCTGAGGCTCTAGACCCGCAGATCAGCGTCATCAACGAGAGCGTCGGGGAAGACCTTCTCAGAGTTGGGGGTGTCAAGGCCGTGGCGGGCATGGTCTACGGAGAGGCATCCACCGATCAGATTCCCTACCTATTGATCTTCGGGCACGAACCGGAGGGATTCGCCATCGAGCATTTCAAGATGGTGGAAGGCGAAGGGCTTACCTCCAGATCAGGGCACGAGATCATCATCGGCAAGATCGCTTCCGATGCCCTCAACAAGGGCATTGGCGACAGCATAAGGATGTATGATAGCGCCTATCGCATTGTGGGAATATACGAGACGGGATCAGGGCTGGAGGACGGGGGAGGCGTCATCACCTTGCGGGATGCCCAGGCCATGTTCAAGCGATCGCATCAGGTCAACGTCGTCCAGGTTCAACTGAAGGAGTCTGCGGATGCAGACGACGTTCGAGAGAGGATAGAGCGACGATTCTCGGGCCTCTCCGTCGTGAAATCGGGTGAATACGCGACGGAGGATACGCTGATGGACGCGGTAACTGCCTTTGCTTGGGGCATCTCCTTCATGGCGGTAATCATCGGCGGCGTAGGCATGATGAACACCGTGCTCATGTCCGTCTTCGAGCGCACGCGGGAGATAGGGCTACTGCGTGCTCTGGGCTGGCGAAAAGGCAGGGTGTTGCGCATGATCCTCATGGAGTCCGTCGGGCTGAGCCTCATCGGGGGAGTCCTGGGCTCAGCTTTGGGGATCGGCACCGTGAAGCTCTTCGGCAGTATCCCGGCGACCGCCGGGCTGATGCAGGGCCAGTTCTCTGTCAGCCTGTTCATCCAGGCATTCATGGTGGCCGTGGGTCTGGGGGGCATCGGTGGGCTCTATCCGGCCTGGCGAGCCTCGCAACTGGATCCCCTGCTGGCGATGCAGTATGACGCGGAGCGAGGAGGGGAGGCCTCCAGGCGGTGGCCCGGCGGGGCGATTGTGCGAAGCCTGGCTCGGCGCCGGACGCGCAGTCTCCTGACCATGCTGGGTATCGGGATTGCAGTAGCCTCTGTGGTGGCCTTGAGTGGGTTGGCGGATGGATTCGGGGAGCAGTTCAACTCCATCGGCCGCGGCGGGCAAGTCGACTTCATGGCGGTGGAGGCTGATATCTCGGATATGCAGTATAGCGCGATCGACGAGAGGGTGGCCAAGCGCGTAGCTGCCATGCCGGAAGTAGAGAGCGTCTCCGGAGTTGTTTTCGGGATTACTTCCGCCGAGGGCATTCCCTTTCTCTTCGTGCAAGGATATCAGCCGCATGGAGATGCCATCCGCCACTTCAGAATAGTGGAGGGAGAGCCGCTGAGTGGGACCCGGCAGGCGCTGGTAGGTCGCATGGCTGCCGATACCATGGGCCTGGAGGTGGGCGACTCAGTTAACGTGGTGGGAAGGCGATTTCGCATGGCTGGCATTTTCGAGACAGGGGTCGCTTTCGAAGATAGCGGCATGGTCATCTCTCTGCGGGAAGCTCAGGTTCTCTTCGGAAGGCCTCGCAAACTGGGATTCCTCGGAATAAAACTGCGAGATCCCAGACAGGCGGATACTGTTCTGCAAGAGATGGAGGAGCACTTTCCTGAGCTCTCCGTGGCCAAGACCGCGGAGTTTGCAGACAGCCTGCCCGATTTCCGAGCTATGGAGGCCATGATCGGGGCCATATCCTTTCTGGCGGTGCTCGTTGGCGGCATAGGGATGATGAACACGGTGTTCATGTCGGTCTTCGAGAGAACCAGGGAGATAGGTGTTCTGAGGGCGCTGGGCTGGCGCAAGGGCAGGGTCCTGGTGATGATCATGAAGGAATCCCTCGTGTTGAGCGGTGCGGGAGGCGTGGCGGGAATCCTGCTGGGGATAGGTCTGGGTAAGATGTTCCCATTATTGCTGGAGTATCTGGAGCCGTCTTACTCCGGTGAGCTCCTGGTGCGCGCCCTGATCCTCGCCCTGGTCCTGGGCGTTATCGCTGGTGTGTATCCCTCATGGTGGGCTTCGCGGCTGGATCCTTTGGAGGCCTTGAGATACGAGTAGGCCCCCGTAGCTCGTGGGAGCGCTGCATATTACGGAGGTTGTCATGGTGAAGAAGGTTGTTATTGGGGTGGTGGTGGCAGCCGTTGCGTTGGCTGGTGGCCTGTGGGTGTACACCAACTATCTCGCTCCCCAGCCAGCGCCCGAGATCTCGGATGAGCCTGAAGAGCAGGTGACTCAAGTAGTATCGGCCACGGGCATCGTGGAGCCTGTGCGGCGGGCCACGCTGAGCTTCGGCATGGGCGGAGCGGTGGATCAGGTACTGGTGGACGAGGGTAAGCAGGTCGAAGAAGGGCAACTCCTCGTTCAGCTGGACATCAGCGACCTGGAAGATGGGGTTGCTCAGGCTGAAGCCGCGCTGGCAACAGCCGAGGCGACTCTGTCTCAGGTCAAAGCGGGTGCCAGGTCGGAAGAGTTGGCAGCGGCGCAGGCCGGTCTGGCTGCAGCGCAGGCTCAGTTGGCGAAACTGCGCTTGGGGGCCAGCGAGGAAGAAGTGACCGCGGCCAGGGGCGCGATGCAGACCGCAGCGCTGGCTTTGCAGCAGGCTCAGGCGGCGTATGACGAGGTTTCCTGGCTCGAGGAGATACGGGAGATGCCGCAAGCCCTGGCGCTGCAGCAGGCAACCGTGCAGTACGAGATCGACAGGGCCAGATACGAAACACTTATACGCGGAGCGTCGGTGGAAGACATCGCCACTGCACAGGCTGAGGTAGACCGGGCACGTGCGGCGCTATTACTCCTCAGCGCAGGGGCCCGCCCGGAGGACGTGGCGGTGGCAGAAGCGCAAGTCGCACAAGCGCAGGTGGCGTTGGGCCTCGCTGTCTCTGCACTCGACGATGCGGCCCTGATCGCACCTTTCAAGGGCACCATCGGCGCGGTGCTGGTGAGGCAGGGGGAGAGGATTAACCCCGGCGCCCCGGCTGTGGTCCTGGGGGACGTAACCGAGTTCAAGATAGAGACCACTGATCTCAATGAAGTGGATCTGTATCTCATACAGGTGGGACAGACGGTTGACCTGACCTTCGATGCCTTGCCAGAGCGGAGTATCAGGGGCGTCGTCAACCTGATCGCGCCCATGGCTAGCCTGGAGCAAGGGGGCACGAACTACGAAGTCACAATCGTGCTGGAGGAGCAGGACGCAGACCTACGCTGGGGGATGACCGCCTTTGTGGATATCTTCGTGGGGGCCCAGTAGATGAGCAGGAAACTCCTCGTAGTCAGCGTGCTCGTCGTCTTCTTGACCGGGTGTGGCGCCTTGTCGGGCCCGCAGTCCGTCGAGGAAGCAGCGCCTAGCAGCACGCCCACAGTCTCCGTCACCACTCCCGTGCCCACGCCGGTGGCGACCGATACGCCCACAGTCACGCCGCCGCCACCGACCAGCACATCTACGGCGACGCCGCTGCCACCCACGGCTACATCGACTCCCGCGGCGACACCCGCTCCGCCGCCGATTTCCACCGCAACTCCGGGGCTCGAGGGGCGGTTTGTGTTTCAGGTCGGGAGCGGCGGTGACATCTATGTAGTGAACGCCGATGGAACGGGTTTGACGCGACTGACCGAAGGGATGGACCCCTCGTGGTCGCCCGACGGCGCGCAGGTAGCCTTCGCCCGCTGGACCGAGCCTTGGGGGATCTATGCCATCAACGGGGACGGGAGCAACGAGCGCATACTCTTCAGTTCCAGCGTGGCGCGTAGCCCCGTCTGGTCGCCCGATGGGAGCCAGATCGCCTTCTTCTTTACGACGGAAGGCTGGCATCCGGCCTGGAGGTTCTGGATCGATGGATTTGGCTGGTACTACATCGAGCGCGGATACAAGCAGACGGAGTGGCACCTTGGCGTGGTGAACGTGGCCGATGGCTATCTTCACGAGCCATACTGTGATAATCTGTCCTTCTCGCCCACCTGGACTGTTGATGGTGAGTTTCTGGTGTACGACGGCGAGCAGGGATTGAGAATCAGCGAGGCCAGGGGGGCCAGCAATGAGCCCTTCACCAACAACGTGCACGACCAATTTCCGGTGGTCTCTCCTGATGGAAGTCGCATAGCTTTCATGCATTGGCAGCACGATCACTGGGAGATCTACGCGACGGACACGAGAGGGTGGGGTCGATGGCCGCTGACCTCGAGTTCTGCGTTGGCGGAGAGGCGACCGAACAACGTATCGCCGGCGTGGAGCCCCGATGGCGATCAGATAGTGTTCCTGTCCGATCGGGGGGGTGATTGGGAGTTCTATGTGATGAACGTCGACGGCAGCGAGCAGCGGCAGATCCTGGAGGGTGTGACCCAGTCTCTGAGGATCCTCTACACGGGGGGCAATGAGAGGGTCATCTCCTGGACCAGGTAGGGCAGTGGTGAGGGGCAAGCGATGACTGGTAACGACATTATCGTTGAAACCCGCGACCTGACGAAGATCTACGGAGACGGCGAAGAAATCCGTGCACTGGACGGCGTGAACCTGACCCTGAAGAGGGGTGAGTTCGTGTCCGTGATGGGCCCTTCGGGCAGCGGGAAATCTACCCTTCTGTACGTCTTGGGCGCACTGGCTCGCGCCACCAGCGGCACGGTCCTGATTGGCGGTCAGGAGCTGACGAGAATCAAGGATCTCGACCGGTTTCGCAACGAGACGATAGGGTTCATCTTCCAGCTTCACAATCTCATACCCACGATGACAGCGCTGGAGAACGTCGAAGTTCCCCTGCACGAGCAAAAGATGGGCAGCAAAGAACGGCGTCGACGGGCCAGGGAGCTGCTGGAGATGGTGGGTCTTGGTGATCGTTTGACCCATCTTCCGAACCAGATGTCCGGGGGCCAGTGCCAGAGAGTTGCCGTTGCTCGCTCGCTCGTCAATCAACCGTCGCTTGTGCTGGCCGATGAGCCCACGGGTGAGCTGGATACGGTGAGCTCCAAAGAGACCATCGACCTGATGCACGACATGAATCGCCGGTTGGGAACGACCTTCATCATCGTAACTCACGATCCGGCCGTCGCCCGGCGAACAGAGCGCATCCTGATCATGGGCGATGGGCGTATCGTTCGTGAGGATATCATCACAGATCCCTACGCGGAGGATTTGAGGATACTGAGGCACTCGCCTTTGGGGAGAGCTGTGCTGGAAGGTAGAGAGGACCTGGCGCTCGATGCGGTGGCCTTGTTCAGAGGTGGGGAGCCGACAGAGGCGGGTCGGCTTCTGAGAGAACTCCTGGAGCAGGTGTAGCCAGAGCTGGATGCCCCCTGCTGCGCGATTGCTGCAAGCCATCTGGGGCAGTGCGCAAGGCGCACTGTCAACGTCGTCAACGTCTTGAAAAAACCCTTCGCGGCGAGAGCGGCACCGTGGCCAGGATCGCCCCCCCCCTTGGTCGCCCGCCTGACCGATCAGGACGTGGGTGGACACCGCCCGGGACATGAAGGGGCTACTGGTACGTCTCCAGGAGACTGATCCAGTACTCGGTCCCTGGTCCCCCTGTGTCATCGCCGGAATCGTGGACCAGAAGGTAGAGTCGAGCGTCGCTGCCTGCCACCCACCGGATGCGTGACGCTCCCGCTTCCTCTTCCCCCCGCCCGTTGTCGTCCATCAGCAACTCGTTCCCCTCTTCATCGAGAAGGTGGAGCACGGTGTCCAGGCCGGTGCCCAGGTCGAAGGTCTCGACGATATAGGTGAATCCTGCTCGTGCGTCAACGCGCACCCAGTCCACGTCGCCCACTACGTGAAGGTTGTGGGGCTGCGGCTTCCCCAGCTTGAGTAGAGTGGCCAGGCGCGACGAGTCGTCGGGTTCGTACTCATCCTCCACAAAGTGGACTTGCTCCCATAGTCTCAGGTCGAAGGATGTGCCTGGCCCGGCACGGTCATCCCCCACCTGATGCACCATTGCGTAGTGAGTTCCGGTCTTCTCAGCGGTCCACACGAGGCGAGAGGCCCAGGGTTCATCGGCGGCTCTACCATCGTCATTGTGGGTGATGAGGCTGCCGTCGCTGTCGTACAGGAAGATGCGAGTATCTATGTTGGCTCCCAAACTAGCCGTCTCCAAGGTGTAGACGTGCCCCCTGGTGGCGTCGAAGCGGACGTAGTCTAGATCACCGTGATGGTGCAGATCGTGGGTCTGGATGTCACCAGGCTGTATGGGAGAGGCGGTGTTTGTGGTGTCGTCGGGCTCCCAGAGGTCGGGAGGGTACTCAGGCTCCTCTGGCACAAAGAGACGGGCGCCTTCCACGATCATGTGGAGCGTGGGGGCGTGCGTGGGCCATTCGTCCGCTGTGGACAAGGCGACGAAGATGTAGATCCTTTGGTCCCAGATGGCCACTGACACCATGCCTCTGATGGGAGTCTCGCCCTGTGCGGGCTTGCCCTGGAAGCTAACCTCTGCCGCCTGCTGCCCGTCGATGCTGATTCCTTGTGCTTCGTCGATCTGCATGTCTTCAGATCTGAAGACGGAGGCACGGCTCAGACAGAGCTCTTCCACGTTTTCCCACTCGGCGTTGGGCAGAGACTCAATCTCAACGGCCAGACCCGCGCCCGATGTGAGTTCTCCCCCCATAATCACCAGTTCTGTCGTCCCGAGAACCAGGCCGTTCTCTGTCTCTCTGAGCAGCCAGCCGTCGGGGTAGGACAAGGCTATTCCCCAGCGCCTATTGGTGTAGGATTGGGCCAGCGCTGGAGCGGCCGACGCGTGTGGCGTTGGTGCGATCGCGACGGGAGTACCAGTCGGCGCCAGGGCTGTGGCAAGAGGCGTAGCTGTAGATGGAGCAGAGGTAGAGGCAGGCTTCTGATTCGCGCAGCCGCCGGTCAGTGACACAAAGGCCAGCGCGACAAGAACGGCCGCGAAGCCGGAACGCGCTTTCTTGCTTCGTTTGCGCAGCCGGCCACCACGTCGGAAGCTTGGTTTGCCTGACAGAGCAGTTCTCTCCATACTGAGGACACCAACTCCGAGAGACGGCGGTGCAGTGCCCGTCGATCATTCTAACCCGGCCTGTGGGTCTGGAACTGTGACGAGGCGCTCGGCGCTGAGCCACGCGGGGGGTCCTCGTGAGACGAAGAGCAGGGGGCCCTCGAACGTCCTCGAGGATTATATAGCCGCAGAGCGATCGCCGGCAAGCTATTGGCAGCCTTGGTTGGGGCCGAGTGCCTGTGGTATAATGATCTGCGCTTTCACAGCGAACACGAGAGGTCAACGGGGGCGCCAAATGCCTGTGGCACAGAG
>DATKVP010000304.1:0-3775 GCA_035530015.1 Anaerolineae bacterium
GACAGAGTCGTGAACCTCTACCAGAGTCTGCTGCGCGGGCGCTGAGTTGAGGACCCGGCAACTCCGCCCGGCTGCTTGAGTCCTCCCACCAGCACTGTCGCCCCCTTTGCCAGCGCTGCGCCTGGGTCTGGCCAGGCTCGACGGCCCCCTGACGCTTCATACCATGGCAGACGTGCCACAGGTCTCCGCATCCGACAGGGCATGCGAGGTTGATTTGTGTCCTCAAGTGGACTATCATTTGCGAGGACAAGGTGGCAATCAAACGCCAGGGGGACCATGCGACGGTCGACCGCGGAGGAGTCGCAGGACAGACTCATCGAGCTTTCCCAGCGGATCGCGCGATGCCTACCCCAACGAGTAGTCCTCTCCGGTTTCTCCGCCGGCGATGACCACCGCCCAGCAGCTATGCCAGTCTGCTGATCGCCAGAGGGATCAGAACCCCGTTTCTGGACAGGCATCTGCGCCGAGGGTCTCGCCCTGTACGACCATGATATTCCACTGGAAACACTGACCAATACCCTGCGAGAAGTCATCCAGAGAGCAGCGCGGGTGGCCCTCTGGGGAAGAGCGTCTTGCGAGCAGGCTAATCGGCCAGGCGCAGCAACGAGGCCGGGGCCGCCGGCTCGATGGAGCGAGAGGATCGGGGGGCCGGCACCCAGATCGGTGAAAGAAGATGAGAGTTCTGGTTACAGGTGGAGCAGGCTACATTGGCTCCCACTTGGCCGATAGACTACTGGCTGAAGGACACAACGTCGTGGTGGTGGACAACCTCTCGCTGGGCAAGGTTGCCAACATAGAGCACAACCTGGAGAACTCACGGTTTCGCTTCGTCGAAGGCGATATCCTCGATGCGCATCTGATAGGGGATCTCGTAGACGAATGCGACGCGATCTATCATATGGCAGCGTTGGTGGGCGTGAAACACGTCCTGAACGATCCGCTGCAAACGATGATGACCAACGTGTGGGGCACGGGCGTGGTACTCGAGGCCGCAGCCAGGCGCAGGCGCAGAACGGTACTGGCCTCCTCGTCTGAGGTGTATGGCAAGGGCAAGGCCACTCGCCTGGCGGAAGACGGCGATCGCGTACTGGGTGCGACGCACGTTTCGCGATGGTGCTACGCTACAGGCAAGGCGCTCGACGAACACCTGGCTCTGGCTTACCATCGCCAGAAGGGTTTGCCAGTGTCCATCGTTCGCTACTTCAACTCCTACGGGCCGCGGTTGGACCCGCAAGGCTACGGCAGTGTTATCGCCAAGTTCGTCAACCAGGCCCTCGACGGTGAGCCGATCACCGTCCACGACGACGGCCAGCAGAGCCGGTGTTTCACGTACATCGACGACACTGTAGAGGGAACAGTGCTAGCCGCTACAGCTGATGGCGCCAACGGTGAAGTCCTCAACATCGCACGCGCCGAAGAGACCACTATCCGCCAGCTGGCAGAGACCGTACGGGACATGACCGGCTCGTCAGCGGAGATCGTATCTGTGCCCTACCAAGCGGAGTACGGGGAGCTCTTCGAAGACACCAGGCGCCGGGTGCCGGACGTAGAGAAGGCCAGAAAGGTCCTCGATTTCGAGGCCCAGGTGCCGCTAGTCAAGGGGTTGGAACGAACCATCAGTTGGTTTAGGAACATGAGATGAAGATCCTGGTGACAGGTGGCGCCGGTTTCATAGGATCGGCCCTGGCCAATCACCTGGTGCGCCTTGGACATCGCGTACGGGTCATTGATGACTTGAGCTCCGGAGACCCCTCAGCTTTGGAGAATGCGGTAGCATTCACCCGCGGAGACGTGCGAGACATCCCCAAGCTCTGGACCCTCTTGCGAGGCGTGGAAGTTGTTTTCCACCTGGCAGCTCGTGTCTCGGTCTCCGAGTCGATTCTCTATCCGGTGGAATACAATGAGGTAAACGTGGGCGGCACCGTGAGTCTGATGACCGCAGCCAGGGATGCCGGGGTGCGCAGGGTGGTGCTGGCCTCCTCAGGGACCGTCTACGGCGAGCAAGAGGATCAGCCGGTCAAAGAGACTGCTCTCGTACGCCCGCCCAACCCCTACGCGGTCTCCAAGATAGCGTCCGAGTACTATCTGTCTGCACTTGGAGCCCTGTACGACATAGAGGTGGTCATGCTCCGTATCTTCAACGCCTACGGGCCGGGGCAGGCAGTCCCGCCGTCGCACCCGCCTGTGATTCCCCACTTCATCAGGCAAGCTCTGGCCGGGAGCACGCCGACCATCTTCGGCAGCGGTAAGCAGAGCCGGGACTTCATCCACGCCAGTGATGTGGTCAGCGCCCTCACGACAGCTGGGCTGACCAACAATGTCAATGGATTCATCCTCAACATCGGAACAGGTCACGAAGTGAGCGTCAACGACCTGCTGAAGAAGATCGAGAATCTTCTCGGTCGGAGAGTCCTGTCCCTGCACAATCCTGCCCAGAGTGGAGGTGTATCGCGCCTGGTGGCCTCAACCGAGTTGGCGAGGGAGGTGCTGGGCTTCCAGGCCAAGGTCGACATAGATGAAGGCTTGCGCCTCATGCTGAGGCACTACGATACGATAGCCTCATCCAGTTCCGAGGCGGGTGGCTGAGTGTAGCCGCGCCTGGACAGTTGAGGTGTCAGATCACGAAACCCTCTCCAACCAAGTAGGTATCTAGGTGGGACCAGGCATGCAGACGAAGTTGTCCATCTTCTGCGACAAGATCATGGAGGCTGGTTGGCTGGCAGCGGCCATCGTCGTTCCCCTGTTCTTCAACGTGCACAGTAGCCGCGTGTTCGAGCCAGACAAGCTGAGCCTCCTGCGCTCCATCGCCTTGGTCATGGTCGTGGCCTGGCTGGTCAGGTCACTGGAGGCGTTTGCCCGTAGACCCAGGGGTCCGCGATCGGAAGAACGGAGCGGCGCTCGGGCGTTCCTCCAAACACCGCTGGTCATACCTACGCTTCTCTTGGTGGGAGCCTATCTCTTGACCACCATAACCTCGGTGATTCCCAGAATCAGCTTCTGGGGTTCCTACCCCCGGTTGCAGGGCACCTATACCTTCATCTGCTACGTTGTGGTCTTCATGTTGATGCTGAACACACTCCGGTCGCGGCAGCAACTGGAACGTCTGCTCACGGTGATCATCGTCACCAGCTTTCCCATAGCTCTCTATGGCATCATCCAGCATTTCCAACTCGACCCTCTGCCCTGGGGTGGCGACGTTACGGCTCGGGTGGCGTCAAACATGGGCAACGCCATCTTCGTGGCAGCATACCTGATCATGGTCGTCCCCGTCACCATCGGCCGGTTCATCATCAACCTGCGGACCTTCGAGGGGCCCCATGCGCTCGGAGAAGGCGATGCGCGGGACGCGCCGGGCCTCCTCTGGACCGTTGCCTATGTGCTCCTGCTTGCCCTCCAGGCACTGTGTCTGACATTCATCTTCGGATACCAGCTTTTCTTCTTGTCCGACGTCAGCCATGTAGCGGGGGGATCGAGCTACATCGCCCTTCTGGTCAGTAGCCTCTTGGCTTCCGTATCGATGGCGCTCTTCTCCATGCTGATATTCGGCCGCCTGCGCCTGCCACACGCAGTCCGCATGGCAAGCCGCGTCGCGCTCTTCGCCGGCCAATCCCTTGCCTTGTCCTACTTCCTGCTTCTCATCTTCCGGCTGAACTATGTGGTACTGACCGGGACTGTGGCTGCTGAGTTCGTGGCGCTTGGAGCTTTGATGCTCCTCTTCGTCGTTTCCTTCTGGTTCACGTTCCGCGAGGAGGGCATAGGCTCGCACCTTCTGGGG
>DATKVP010000305.1:0-11065 GCA_035530015.1 Anaerolineae bacterium
TCTCGCCGGGCTGCTGTGGCGTGGACTGGGTCCCTGGCAGGGGTTCGGTCCGGCGGCGCCCTTCTTCTTCGGGGCAGGGCTGGCGCTGCTGGCGGCGGCCCTTTTGGCTGGATGGTTGCCCAGGCTGGAGCGTGAGCCCCACGGGAACTGAGAGGAACCGAGCCAGGTGTCAGCTGGTGAGGTACTTGAGTATCAGCTTCAGGGCCGCTTCAGCAGACTGCTCCTTGTTTGCTGCTCGATCCCCTTGCCAGATGTGCTTCTCGTACAGCTCGGCGCCTTCGACGGCCAGTCCCAGGTACACCAACCCCACTGGTTTCTCGGGCGTACCGCCGGAGGGACCAGCGACCCCCGTTACGGACACGGCGATGTCCGCACGGAACAGCCGGCGGGCTCCCCTGGCCATCGCCAGGGCGGTTTCCGCGCTCACCGCCCCGTGGTCGACCAGAGTCTCATGGAGGACGCCCAGTATCCTTTCCTTGGCCTCGTTGGAATAGCTGATCACGCCCCCCGCGAAGTAGGAGGAGCTGCCCGAGACGCTGGTGATGCGGTGGCCCAGCAAGCCGCCTGTACAAGACTCGGCGACGGACAGCATCCACCCTCTCTGGGATAGCAAATCCCCGATCTGTCTCTCCAACTCTTGCTGCAAAGGACACACCCCCTGACTCGTTGCCCAATCGGTGAAGCTGCTACTCACTGGCCCCGGCTGCAAACCTACGCCAGTCCGTCGCTGGCGATGAACTCCTCGAACTCCTCCATGGTGGCGAACACGCGATCTGAGAGGAACTTGATGACCCAGTTGTCGACCATGGGGGAGATAGCCAGGATTCTGGCGCCAGCACCGTAGGCCTGCCACATCTCGATGGCGGTGCCCATGCTAGCCTCGGGAAGGTATGCGACCAGGATGTCTGCTTCGCTGGCACGGTTGGCCAGGTCAAGGAACGTCTGCCTACCCCTCTCGTAGTCGTAGCCGGGGCTTTCTGGATAGAGTTCCATGGGACAGACTACCTCAGCGTCGGGGTAGCTCCGCAGTAGAACCTCCCTGATGGCGGTGCGGTAATCCTGGTCACAGATCTCGTCATCCCGGCGAGATCCTTGCATGATGCCGGCAACGAAGATGCGCAAGGGGACCTCCTCCAACGTAGAAGCGATCTGTGGGGCATTGTACCACACGTGTCGAGGAATGCCCATGCCCCGATGTCTTGATACTTGCCCCTGGCGATGGTATAGTTGGACGAACTACGTGAATGGCCGATATGAGGCCCACAGGTCTAGGCGGGGAGAGATGCTGGGGAAGTACGCCCGAGTCGTGGTCAACACCAGGGTGCAACCGCGGAAGGTGGTACACGACGAGGCGCGCGAGGACGCCGACGAGGGGTCTGATGTGGGGATGACCTATCACTACTCCGTACCCCCGGAGCTACGGGCGCACGTCCGCCAGGGTCAGTTGGTGGTGGTGCCTTTCGGGACCCGCCGGCTGCAAGGGGTGATCCTTGGCTTCGACGACAGCTCGCCGGTGCCTGAGACCAAGCCCCTCTACGAGATCGCCGATCCCACACCGGTCCTCTCGCCCGCCCACATAGAGCTGGCCTCCTGGATCAGCCGCTACTACCTGGCCCCCTTGATAGACGCGGTGCTCCTCATGCTTCCGCCCGGCGTGACCCGCAAGACTCGCATCATGGTCAGTTTGAACGGGGACGTGGCTTTGCCTGCGGATCTGGACCCCTGGCAGCAGGGGGTGATGGATCTACTCCGGACGGAGGGGGAGTTGCCGCTGCATGGACTGGGCAGGAAACTGGGCTTGAAGAACCATCAGCAGATTGTCGACGGCCTCGCCCGCCGGGGTCTGATCGTCAAGCGCTCTCAGCTCTCCGAGGCCAGGGCCAGGCCGAAGATGGAGCGCGTGGCCCGCCTCAAGGCGGAGGCGACGCCAGAGCTGTTCGACGGACTCCGAAGGGCCCCCGTGCAGGCGGCCATGGTAGAGTATCTGGACGGGCGAGGGCCCGCTCCCGTGGCCGACATCTATGGGGAGGTAGGGGGAAGCAGCGCCACTCTGAAAGCGCTGGTGGACAAGGGCCTGGTCGAGCTGGAGGAGCAGGAGGTCTGGAGGGACCCCTTGCAGGGACGCACTTGGGTGCCCACTTCTCCTCCCAGGCTGACGGAGGCCCAGGATGCCGCAGGGCGAGAGATCGAGGCCAGTCTGCATCAAGAAGGATCCGAGGTCTTTCTCCTGCATGGCGTCACCGGCAGCGGCAAGACCGAGATCTACCTGCGTGCCCTTCAGGAAGTGCTGGACATGGGGCAGCAAGCCATCGTGCTCGTCCCTGAGATCGCGCTCACACCACAGACCATCCGCCGCTTTGCCGCCCGTTTCCCTGGCCGCATAGCCGTGTTGCACAGCAAGCTGTCCCTGGGCGAGCGGTACGACGGATGGCGGAGAGTTCGCGACGGGCTGGTAGACGTGGTCATCGGTTCGCGCTCGGCGGTCTTCGCGCCGACGCCCAGGTTGGGCCTGATCGTCATCGACGAGGAGCACGAGTCGAGCTACAAGCAGGACAGGATGCCTCGCTATCATGCGCGAGACGTGGCGGTCAGGCTGGCGGAGTTGAGGGGCAGTAAGGTAATCCTCGGCTCGGCAACCCCGGATGTCGTGTCCTATTACCGCGCTCAGCAGGGCAGGTACAGGCTATTGCACTTGCCCAGGCGGATCATGGGGCACAGGCGGCGTGTGGAGGAGCAGCGAGCGCAGCATGGCATAGACGAAGGGCGTGCGAGCGTTGTCAAAGAGATGGGTGAGGGGTACGACCAGGCTGTGTACATGGACCTGCCGCCGGTCCAGGTGGTGGACTTGCGTGAGGAACTGAAGGCGGGAAACCGCAGCATCTTCAGCCGCGCGCTGACCGGGGCCGTGGCCGATGCCCTGGAGGCGGACGAACAGGTGATTCTCTTCTTGAACCGCAGGGGGGCGACTACCTTCGTGATGTGCCGGGACTGCGGGCACGTCTTGAAGTGCAAGCGTTGCGAGGTGCCGCTCACCTATCACTCCGCGGAGGATGACCTCATCTGCCATCACTGCAACTGGCGCACCTTCCTTCCCGATTCCTGCCCCAGTTGCTGGAGCGATCGCATCAAGCACTTCGGGATCGGTACGCAGAAGGTGGAGGCCGTGACCCGCCAGCTCTTTCCTCAGGCGAGGATCGTGCGCTGGGATCGGGATACCACCGGTGGCAAGATGTCGCACGAGAAGATCCTGGACAAGTTCATCAACCACGAGGCCCACGTGATGATCGGCACCCAGATGATCGCCAAGGGGCTGGACCTGCCATTGGTGACGCTGGTCGGAGTACTCTCGGCGGACACGGCCTTGCGCCTGCCAGACTTCCGAGCGGGAGAGCGGACATTCCAGCTGCTGACCCAGGTGGCAGGCCGGGCAGGACGCAGCATCCTGGGCGGGAAGGTGATTCTGCAGACCTACGCGCCAGATCACTACTGTATCGAGGCTGCCAGCCACCACGACTATGAAGGTTTTTACGAGCAGGAGATGGAGTTCCGCCAGCAGCAGAGGTACCCTCCTTTCGGGAGGCTGGTGAGGCTGGTCTACGTGGAGCGCGATGCGGAGCGGTGCGAGGCAGAGGCGACGAAGATGCGCCGCATTCTGGAGAACAAGATAGCGCGCCTGGGTCTGCCAGAACTCGACCTCATGGGGCCAGCGCCGGCCTTCCTGAGCCGCATTCGGGGCCAGTATCGCTGGCACCTGATCGTGCGGGGCAAGGACCCCCAAACGCTGCTGGAGGGAGTGGACCTCGGCCGTGGTTGGCGGGTGGATGTGGATCCCGTGAGTCTGTTGTGAATGCCTTCCCCACTGGAGATGATGGTGCCCTCAGAGCAAGGTTCTCTGCCCTTCTCCTGCCGACCCCGCCGGCCAAACCGCCGCGGCTGACGGAGCGCAGCAGGAGTTCAACAGAGAAGCGCCCAGCAAGCACGTAAAATGACAGATCGGCTTTGGATGGGATTCTCTGAGGAGCAAAGCGATCATGCCCGGCCTCGCGGCATCGATGGTGGCGACTGTGGCGGCGCATGTTGCTCGGGGGGGTGCTCTTGGAGCTGCTTGCGGAGCTGGAAGCCTTGAGAGGCTGATGGCGTGCAGGAACGTAGCTAGGGGGACGGTCGGGTCCGCGGCCGTGCGGTCGGTGCCCGCGGTGTATCGCGTCGCGGCCTGCATGGGATGGCGCGTGGCCCTTGGAGCATGAAGTGGCGGCGCGTGAGGCCACCAGGAAGTCGAGATGGACAGTGTTCAATGTTAAGAAGGAGATGAAAAAGAATGCAAGATGATGGCGTGCCTGAAGCTGCCATGGTGATAGTAGCGCACCCTGACGATGCCGAGTTCACCGTGGGCGGCACAGTCGCGGCGTGGGCGAAGGCGGGCTGCCGTGTGACCTACGTGGTCTGCACCGACGGCAACGCCGGTTCCCACGAGCCAGGCATTACCAGGGAGAAGCTGGCCGGAATCCGCCGGGCAGAGCAACGTGCTGCGTGCGCCACGTTGGGCGTGAGCGAGGTGGTCTTCCTGGGTCACGACGACGGCCAGCTAGAGCCCACGCTCGGTCTGCGGCGTGAGTTGGTGCGTGCGATACGTCAATACAAACCGGAGGTCGTCATTACCTGGGATCCGACACGGCTGTTTGTGAATGGTGACTACGTCAACCATCCTGACCATCGCGCGGCAGCGCAAGCGGCGCTCGATGCGGCGGTGCCGGCGAGTGAAATGCCGCTATTGTGGCCCGAGGTCGGTGCTCCTCATCGCGTGCGCCAACTGTACGTTTACGGCAATGACCAGGCAAACGTATGGGTGGACGTGACGGAGACTATTGAGAAGAAGATCGAGGCGCTCAAGCAGCACGCCAGCCAGATCGGAGACTGGGACCCAACCGAGATGGTTGAGGAGTGGAGCGCGGAAGTGGGCAAGGAGAAGGGGTTAGCGCATGCCGAGAGCTACCGGGTCATCACCTTTGAGCAATCGCCCGCGGCTGACTAGGGAGCAGGAGTCTGTAGCATGAGTTACGATTTCAACCAGCGTATTGACCGGCGTCACTCCGAGAGCGTGAAATGGAATTACTACGATGAGGATGTGCTGCCCATGTGGGTGGCAGACATGGATCTCAGATGCCCCGATCCGGTTATCCGCGCACTGCACGAACGTGTTGAGCACGGAGTGTTCGGTTACGGCTCTGACCCGCCAGAACTGCGGGAGGTCATCGTGGACCGCCTCCAGCACCTCTACAATTGGCGGGTGTCGCCCGAGGCGCTGGTGTTCTTGCCGGGCGTGGTAACCGCCTTCAACCTGGTCTGTCATGCCTTCGGTTCTCGCGGCGACGGTGTGCTGATTCAAACTCCGGTCTATTATCCGATGCTGTACGCCCCCGCCGGCGCAGGGCTGACAAATGACGAGATGGAACTGACGCGCCGGTCAGACGGGCGCTACGAGATTGACTTTGATCTGTTTGAACGGACCATCAGCGACCGGACCCGCATCTTCATGCTGTGCAATCCGCACAATCCCGTAGGACGGGTGTTCCGGCGCGAAGAGTTGGCACAGATGGCGGAAATATGTCTGCGCCATAACATCCTCATCTGCTCAGACGAGATTCACTGCGATCTTATGCTTCAAGGTAGTCGCCATCTGCCGACTGCGACTTTGGCGCCCGAGATTGCCGACCAGACCATCACCCTGATGGCGCCCAGTAAGACTTTCAACGTTCCTGGCCTCAAGTGTTCGCTGGCGATTGTCCAGAACCCCCAACTGCGCAAGACGCTGAAAGAAACCCATACAGGTTTGGTCCACGGGATAAACGTTATGGGATACGCGGCAGCGCTGGCAGCCTACCTTGATGGCCAACCGTGGCTGGACGAGGTACTGGAATATCTGGAGGCCAACCTTGATTATCTTCTGGAGTACGTAGAGGCGCATCTGCCTGGCATCTGCATTAGCAGACCGGAGGCGACGTATCTGGCCTGGCTGAGCTGCCATGGGGCTGGTATCCCCGGCAATCCGCACGAGTTCTTTCTCAAGGAGGCCAGGGTCGCCATGAACGACGGTGCAACGTTCGGCCAGGGTGGCGAGGGGTTTGTGCGGCTTAACTTTGGCTGCCCCCGCTGGCAGTTGACGGAGGCGCTCGACAGGATGAAGGAGGCGCTGGCTACCTTGAGCGGCGACTGAGGGGGGACTTGACCAGCGAGTGTATAAGGGTGTTCTCCCTCAACTCAATAAACACGCATAGTGTGATTGTCGAAGCCAAGGAGCTGGAGCCGAAGACGGCGCGCGATGGTCTAGCGTCAGCATCCCAGCGACTGGAGGCCGCCGCCAGCGAGTTGCGCCGGCGAGTGTACGGTGGAGATCTCCAGGGCATGCAAGACCTCAACTATGCCATCGCCAGCCTGGCGATCCAGCAGAAGACAGTGGTCAAGGTCCCTACCTGGCCCTGGCGGCTCAAGACCGTGCGCCTGGTCGTTACCGCTCTGATCCTCCCCTTGCTGCTGTAGGTCACCCAGGCTGTCCTTCAGCTCTTGATGGGTCCGTGGGGCTGGGTGTGCAGGGCATCCTGGTGACGCTGCTCCAGGCTCGTTCCACCTCGAGAAGAACATCTCGACCGGGGACCACCCAGGCGGACAATCCTTGACATGAGCGCCGAGTTGTGTTAGAATGCGGAAAACAGTTCACAGACCTGCAACGATGAACAGGAGGAGTGGGCGGTCTTGAGTTGCCATAGAGGCTGATGGCTGAGGGTCTTCGACAGCGAGAAGTGCTGGCGGTGGCCTGGGAGTCGACCAGTCGATCTGCATCACGTCTCACTGAGCCGGCTCTACCGGGCCCGCCATCGGCCCCCGACGGGTGTCACTGGTACCTGAGTTGACTATGGTGAGGTGGTTCCACGGAGGAGCCCCTTCCGCCTTGTAGGCGAGAGGGGCTTGTTGGTATCCCGAGATCTCGCCTCAGCGCGGCAGAACGCCCGTCCGCTGCATCAGATCATGTCGTTTGCCGAACCAACAGGTTCTGGCCAGAGGCTGTATCGTGCAAGGAGGAAAGCATGAAAGCGCGCATACTCGTGTGTCTGGTACTGGGAAGTTCTCTGATGCTGGGTTGCTCTCTGCTGCCGAACGTGGGCGACATCTTCTCCGAGATCAGCTCTGAGATCGCCAGCACCGGCTCGGGCAACGTGGTCAGCAGGGAGTTCGACCTGAGCGGCTTCGATCAGGTTGAGGTGAGCAACGCCTTCGACGTGGAGATCATCCAGGCGGACGCCTTCAGCGTAGTCGTACGAGTCGACGACAACATGGAAGAGTACCTGGAGGTCGTCAAGCAAGGCAGCACGCTGAAGATTGGCCTTAAGCCTCATGAGTACGTCATGGTGGATGTCACCACGATGGAGGCCGAGGTCACCATGCCTGAGCTGACTGGACTCGAGCTCAGCGGCGCCAGCCATGGCAGTATCACTGGCTTCGAGTCCCCGGAGGAGCTGAGTGTGGCGGTGTCCGGGGCCAGCTCCCTGGAGGGAGACATCGAAGCTGGGGACGTCAAATTCGACATCTCTGGTGCCAGCAACGCCGGGCTGCGAGGCTCTGGGGGAGACGCGACCATAAGTGTGTCCGGGGCCAGCAGGGGCGACCTCGGCGGATTCCCCGTCGCCAGCGCGAATCTCGAGGTCAGTGGCGCCAGCTCCGTGACGGTGAATACCAGTGGGACGCTAGACGTGGAGGTCAGCGGCGCTTCGAACGTCAAGTATCTGGGCAACCCCACTCTGGGCAGCATGGAGATCTCTGGAGGTGCGACCGTAGGGCCCGGATAGGAATCGACGGGTGCGCACTGATCGGTGATCTTCCCTTGGCTTCCCGGTGGCGGGGCGAAGAGAACGCGGCCAGGAAGGAGCACCGTTTGTGACTGCATCTGGTATCTACGTGATCGTTGTCCTCGGCGGGAGGCAGAGGCAGGTCGGCGCAAGAATAGAAAGGAGGGTAGGACAGCGTACGAAACAGCTCGATAGTGCTGCAGTCCGAAGGAGCCAGTCATAGTATCTGCACGAGGAGGGGGAAACATGCTGATCGAACGTATCATTGGCGCGTTCACGTTCCGCAAGGGAGTGTACGCCGAGGTCGAGAAGGACACTAGCTTCACCACGACCGCCTGGATACTGGTGGTTGTGGTCGCATTCCTCAACCAGCTCGGGTCGCAGGCAAGCAGCAACCTGGTCAAATGGCTCTTGGGCGCTGTCGGGGGCACCATCTTTGCGGTGATCGGTTTCGCCGTGGGTGCGCTGGTCATCAACTGGGTGGGGCGCGCCGTGTTCAACGCCGATGTCACCTTCGAAGAGCTGGTGCGGACTCTGGGTCTGGCCTACGTGTGGCAAGTTGTGGGGGTCATCGGAGCCGTGACCGCCTTTTCCGCTGGCCTGTCCTGCCTGTTGGCTCCGGTCATGATCATCGCCTGGATCCTGATGGTGATCGCCTGGTTTGTAGCGACCAAGGAAGCCCTCGATCTGGAGTGGGTGCAGACCATCGTCACCGTCATCCTCGGCTGGATCGCCGTCATTGCGATCTCAGTCGTCGCCGGAATAGTGCTGGGCCTGTTCGGCCTGGGTGCCGGTGTCGTGGGAGGAGCGCTGGGCTTTTAGGCGGAAGCGAAGAGTGGTCCGCTGGGGACTGTTCTGACAGCGATAGTCTGCCCCCTGCCAAACCGCACGTGCGAAAAAGCACTGAGCAGGATGTGCAGGGCGTGTCATGAAGACGTGCCCTGCCCTACTCATAAGGCGAGGAGGAAGTCAAGGCGGTGGGCGTCGTGCAGCCGGTCTTACTCCGGGAGCGATCGCGGTGGGACCGACTGTCTGCGTTGGAGTGGCCTTCAGAGTGAGCGGAGAAGCAAGTTCTGGCGCAAACCACTGCTTTGATGTGCGGTAGCGGTTCGGTAGAGTGGGTGGGCGCTAGATAAGTGTCCTTGCCCTACTCCGACACGGCGGGCGGACGTGTCCAGCGAGACTAGAATGTTGCCTAAGTTGAAACGAGGGGTTGACAACTATGCACGCAATGTGCTAGAATACTCAAAACAGCATATACGTTTTGAAAGACGTCGATCAGGAGGAGTAGGCGGTCTGGAGTTGGCAGAGAAGGGAAGTCATTGGCTGAGAGCCTCCCGCAACGAGAGCCGCTGAAGGTCGCCTGGGAGTTGGGAAGCTGAACGGCGTTCGCGCCCAATAGGCTTCCACGGATGGGTCCGTTACAGCCCTACGAGTGCCGTCGAGGCTAGCGCTTTGGCGGAATCGAGGTGGTACCGCGAAAGAGCCCCTTTCGTCCTGGAGATGGAAGGGGCTTGTTGCTACATTCTGCGGTCAGCACTGTAGGACAAGCTTCCAGCTTGTCCTACAGGAGAGCCGTCTGGGAAGGATCGAGGACCATGTACGGAAGAGAGATGTCGAGGACTTATGACCCTCAGAATACTGAGGAGAGGTTGTACGAGTTCTGGGAGGAAAGAGGATACTTCACGCCGGAGATAGACTGGGATAAGCAGCCTTTCACCATCGTCATCCCCCCACCCAACATCACCGGGGAGCTGCACCACGGGCACGCCATGTTCATCGCCTTCGAGGACCTGATGATCCGCTACCACCGCATGAGGGGGGAGCCCACTCTCTGGCTGCCGGGAAGCGACCACGCCGGGATCAGCACCCAGAACGTGGTGGAGAGGGAACTGGCCAAGGAGGGGCTGACGCGTCACGACGTGGGTCGCGAGAAGTTCGAGGAGATGCTCTGGGAGTGGAGGGAGCAGTACGGCGGCATCATCACCCACCAGCTGCGCCGGCTGGGAGCCTCCTGTGACTGGACGCGAGAGCGCTTCACGCTGGACGAGGGCTTGTCGCGGGCTGTGCGCGAGGCCTTCGTCAATCTGTACGACAAGGGGTTGATCTATCGCGGTGAGTACATCATCAACTGGTGTCCTCGTTGCCAGACCGCCCTCTCGGACCTGGAGACGCCTCACGAGGAGGAGGGGAGCAACCTCTGGTACGTGCGCTACGCCCTCCAAGACGGGGGCTACATCGAGGTGGCTACCACGCGACCGGAGACCATTCTCGGAGACACCGCTGTCGCTGTGAACCCCTACGATCAACGGTACAGGGAGATGGTGGGCAAGATCGCCATCCTGCCGGTGCTGGGGAGGCGCATCCCCATCATCGCTGACGAGGTGGTGGATCCGGAGTTCGGCACAGGCGCCGTGAAGGTTACCCCAGGGCACGACCCCACCGACTACGAGATCGGGCAGCGTCACGGCCTGGAGACGATCAACATCATGAACCTCGATGCGACCCTCAACAAAGAGGGCGGGCCGTACGCGGGCATGGACAGGTACGACGCGCGGGAGAAACTGGTGGATGACCTGCGGGAGCAGGGGCTGCTGACCAAGATAGATCCCCACGTCCACGCCCCCGGCCGTTGCCAGCGCTGCCAGACGATGGTGGAGCCGCTGGTGTCAGAGCAGTGGTTCGTCAAGATCAAGCCCCTGGCTGAACCTGCTATCGAGGCGGTGGGAGACGGCCGCATCAAGATCATCCCCGAACGGTTTACCAAGGTCTACTATAACTGGATGGAGAACATCCGCGATTGGTGCATCTCCCGGCAGCTCTGGTGGGGACACCGTATCCCGGTCTGGTATTGCGATGATTGCGCTGGGCTCACCGTGGCCAAGGTGGACCCCTTGGAGTGCGAGCAATGCGGTGGCAAGAATATACGCCAGGACCCGGACGTGCTGGACACCTGGTTTTCCTCAGGGCTGTGGCCCTTCTCTACGCTGGGGTGGCCCGACGACACGGAGGACCTGCGTTACTTCTATCCCACCTCGGTGATGGAGACGGGATACGATATCCTCTTCTTCTGGGTGGCCCGTATGATCATGCTGGGCATGGAGCACATGGGCGAGGTCCCGTTCCGCGAGATCTATCTGCACGGCCTGATGCGGGACGAGGACGGGATGAAGATGAGCAAGTCCAAGGGCAACGTGGCCGACCCCCTGGACGTGGTAGCCCAG
>DATKVP010000306.1:0-6173 GCA_035530015.1 Anaerolineae bacterium
AACAGCTGCGAACAGGAGTAGTAGGCCATCCCCGCAGAGAGCCGGGCAGAGGAAATGGTGGGAGCCTGGCCGCGTGCCCAGGGGTGCACCACAAGGTCGAACTCGCCTGGGAGCTGCAGTGGCGAAAGGTGGGACAGCTCAAACCTCCCCGCAAGGTAGCCGCTGCCGGTTGGCAACCGTTAGCGAGCCCAAGAGCGGATAGAAAACATGGGGCTGTGGCGCAGTCGGGAGCGCGCCTCAATGGCATTGAGGAGGTCAGGGGTTCGAATCCCCTCAGCTCCACTGTTGTCGTTCTAGCCTTATGGCTAGGGTGATCTATCAAGCAGGGTGGTACCGCGGAGAAACCCTTCGTCCCTGAGGCGAGGGGTTTTCTTCTTATATACTCCCAAGCTATGGCAGCTGGCAGAGGAGGTGCAAGGTGAGCGAGCAGTACGTGCCCCAAGAGATCGAGCCCAGGTGGCAAGAGTATTGGGAGGCCGAGAGGCTGTACTATGCCAGCGATGATGACGAACGACGGAAGCTGTACGCGCTGGTGATGTTTCCTTACCCGTCCGGTGACCTCCACATGGGTCACATGCGCAACTACGCCATTGGCGACCTCTTCGCTCGCTACAAGAGGATGCGGGGCTACAATGTGATGAACCCCATGGGCTGGGATGCCTTCGGCCTGCCCGCCGAGAATGCGGCCCTGCAGGCGGACATCCACCCCAGCATCTGGACGGAGCAGAACATCGCGGATATGAAGAGCCAGCTGCAGAAGATGGGGATCTGCTATGACTGGGGTCGTGAGGTGACTTCTTGCCTGCCTGACTATTACCGGTGGACCCAGTGGATCTTCTTGCAGCTATACGATCGCGGTCTCGCCTACAAGCGAATGGCCCCCGCCAACTGGTGTCCCTCGTGCAAGACGGTGCTGGCCAACGAGCAGGTGATCGACGAGGGTCATTGCGAGCGATGCGGCACCATGGTGACCAAGAAGGACCTGGCGCAGTGGTTCTTCAAGATCACCGACTACGCCGACGAACTGTTGGAAGACCTCTCTCTGCTGGAGAACTGGCCTGAACGGGTCCGTGTGATGCAGGAGAACTGGATCGGCAAGAGCTACGGCGTCGAGTTCCGACTGGGTATCGATGGGTACGACGACGAGATCGGGGCCTTCACCACGCGTATTGATACCGTGTATGGTATGACCTTCGTCGTCCTGGCGCCGGAGCATCCGTTGGTGGGGAAGCTGACTACGGCGGAGCACAGGGAAGAGGTCGAGGCCTACGTGGAGAAAGCCCGGCAAGCTTCGGAGATCGACCGCCTGTCCGCCGAGGTGGAGAAGGAGGGCGTGTTCATCGGCGGCTACGCCATCAACCCCATGAACGGCGAGCGGATGCCCATCTACATAGCCGACTACGTATTGATGACCTACGGCACGGGGGCAATCATGGGCGTGCCGGCACACGATACCCGCGACTTCGCCTTCGCCAAGAGGCACGGGCTGGCGATCCCTGTGGTCATCGCTCCGCCGGGATGGGACGGAGCGGATCTCGAGGAGGCCCATGTCGAGGAAGGCACTATGGTCAACTCGGGGCCGTTCAGTGGGTTGCCATCCAACGAGGGCATAGAGCGCATCTCTGACTACATGGAGGAACACGGAATAGGGGCGCGAAAGGTATACTACCGGCTGCGGGACTGGCTCATCTCCCGTCAGCGCTACTGGGGTGCACCCATCCCCATCCTCTACTGCGAAGGGTGTGGCACGGTGCCGGTTGCGGAGGAAGAGCTGCCCGTCGTCTTGCCGATGGAGGTTGATTTTCATCCCACGGGTACTGGCGAATCGCCGTTGGCGACTGTTCCTGAGTTCGTGCACACCACCTGCCCACGGTGTGGTGGTGCGGCTCGCCGCGAGACAGATACCATGGATACTTTCGTTTGCTCGTCGTGGTATTACTTCCGATACACCGATCCTCACAACGAGAAGGCCGCCTGGGGGAAGGAGAAGGCAGATGCCTGGCTGCCGGTAGACCAGTATACTGGCGGCGTGGAGCACGCCATCCTGCATCTGATGTACTCTCGCTTCTTCACCAAGGTCTTCCGCGACATGGGGCTGACCGGCATCGACGAGCCCTTCGCCCGCCTGTTCACGCAGGGTATGATCACCAAGTTGAACCCGGGGACGATGAAGGTGGAGAAGATGTCCAAGTCCAAGGGAAATGTCGTGCCCATAGATGACATGGTGGACACCTACGGGGCTGACACGGCCCGAACCTTCATCCTCTTCGTGGGCCCTCCGGAGCTCGATGCCGAGTGGAGCGACCAGGGGGTGGAAGGATCCTTCCGCTTCCTGAAGCGTGTCTGGCGTTTGGAGATGGAAGAGGCGAATGCGGGCAAACCCTCCGAGGGAGCGGATCGGGCGCTGCGCCGGAAGACGCATC
The DNA here is from genome assembly GCA_035530015.1 of Anaerolineae bacterium. Lineage (GTDB taxonomy): Bacteria > Chloroflexota > Anaerolineae > UBA7937 > B3-Chlor > JAUVXJ01. Next base: position 2,424 of record DATKVP010000306.1, read on the forward strand.
AGACGATCAGAAAGGTGACGGAAGACATAGAGCGGTTTCACTTCAACACGGCGGTCAGCGCCTGCATGGAGCTGTGCAACGCGCTGGTGGCCCACAAGGAGAAGCAGGGGGCGGGCCCAGCTCTCGATGAGGGCATCCAGGCGCTACTCTTGCTGCTGGCGCCCATCGCGCCGCACGTCACCGAGGAGTTGTGGGAGAAGCTTGGAAACGGGGACAGCATCCACAAGCAGTCCTGGCCCGAGTGGGAAGAAGAGTTGGCCGCCGAGGAGGTCTTCACCCTTGTCGTCCAGATCAACGGCAAGGTGAGAGACAAGGTGGAAGTGCCGGTGAGCATCGGCGAGGAGGAGGCCATAGAGCTGGCGCTGAGCCGGGAGCAGATCCAGCGCTGGCTGAGTGGCAAGAGCATCAAGAAGACGATCTACGTGCCCGGGCGTCTGGTCAGCATTGTGGCCAACTGACGAATCCGGCAGGATCGAAGCGAGTCTGTACGGCGCTGCCCACGGGCAGCGCCGTGCTGTGTTTGTCGACTGTCAGGGCTTGTGCTATAATGGCGTCACGTGTGGGAAGGAGGCTCGTGCCATGATCAAGGTGAGCGTTGATAGTGTGAAGGTCAGCATGCTATCGCAGCACCGCGTCGTGGTGCTGAAAGCGGAAACAGAGGAGCGGTATCTGCCTATCTGGATAGGGCCTTTCGAGGCGGATGCGATCACCATCGGGCTGCAGAACGTGCAGATGAGCCGTCCTCTGACACACGATCTCCTCCGAGCGTTCATCGATCACATGAACGCCTCCGTTTCCCACATCAAGGTGAACAACCTCACGAACGACACCTTCTACGCAGAGATTGTGGTCGAGCAGAACGGCAGGACCCTGGAGATAGACTCACGTCCCAGTGACGCCATCGCACTGGCGGTACGGGTGAACGTGCCCATATACGTAGCCGAGGAGGTCATGGATAAGGCAGGAATCGTCCCCAGTGATGAAGAGGACGTGCTCGCCTCTGAGGACGAGGAGCAACTGTCGGCATTCCGTGACTTTGTAGATACTCTGGACATGGACGACCTCAAGGAGTAGGGCGAAGGTGGCAGCAGCCAGGTTGCCTCCACAGAACATAGAGGCGGAGCAATCCGTTCTGGGTAGCCTGCTGATCGATCCCGAAGCTATTCTCAGAGTAACCCCGTTCTTACGCCCCGAAGACTTCTACCGCGAGACTCACGGTCTGATCTACCAGGCGATCGTCGACCTCCACGAGCGGCGCGAACCAGCCGACTTTGTGACGCTCTGTGACGAGCTGGAGCGGCGCGGGCGACTGGAACACGTGGGAGGGCCTGGCTATCTCACTTCTCTTATCAACGTGGTCCCCACCTCGGTCCACGCGCTACACTATGGGCGCATCGTGGAGAGTACAGCCACTCTGCGCCGTTTGATCAGCGCTGCCTCCGAGATCTCCAACATGGCATACGAGCGGGCCGACGATGAGACCAAGATCCTGGACCAGGCTGAGCAACTGATCTTCGGGGTTGCTCAGCGCAGCATCGAGCGTGAGTTGGTGCCGCTCCGCACCATCCTCTCGGACTACTACGATCGCATCGAGTACCTGTACGAGCATCGTGGGCAGACGGTAGGCGTGCCCACTGGCTTCGTCGACCTGGATAGGCTTCTTGGAGGTTTTCAGCAGTCAGACATGATCATCGTTGCCGGGCGGCCGGGCACGGGCAAGACCAGCCTGGCCCTGACTATGGCGGACTACGCAGCCCGCATGCATGGGATGTGTATCGCTGTCTTCAGTCTGGAGATGCCGGCAGGCCAGGTGGTACAGCGTCTGGTGTCCGGGGCCACCGGGATTGAGTCGCAGCGCCTCAGAACAGGAGATATCAACGAGGAAGAGTTGGCCAAGATAACCAGGGCCATGGGTGAACTCTCCGAAACCTTCGTGTACATAGACGATACGCCAGCCATCTCTCCTATGGAGGTGCGGGCCAAGGCGCGACGCCTCGAGGCGGAGCACCACATGGACCTGATCATCGTGGATTATCTACAGTTGATGCAGGCTGGCCTGAGGATGGAGAACCGTGTGCAAGAGGTTTCCTACATCTCTCGCCAGCTCAAGTCTCTGGCCAGTGAGCTGAACGTTCCGGTGCTGGCCTGCTCGCAGCTCTCCCGGGCGGTGGAATCACGCCCCGACAAACACCCATTACTCTCCGACCTCAGGGAGAGCGGCTCCATTGAGCAAGATGCTGATGTGGTGATGTTCATCTACCGCGAGGAGATGTACGTAGAGGACACGTTCAGGCCCAACATCGCGGACATCATCGTGGCCAAACATCGTAACGGGCCGACTGGACAGCTGAGCCTGCGCTTCATGAAGGAGCAAGCCAAGTTCGCCAATCTCGAGCGGGCACCGGAAGAGGTACCAATCTGAGGTGAAAAGATTCGCCGGCTTCCCCCCAGGGAACGTACGGTCTACCCCTGTGGCCAATCTCTTCTTCAGCGAGCTGTTGCCCCAGATAAACAGCATGCCGGAACTGAAGGTCAGCCTCCACGTCTTCTGGCTGCTGCACCGCAAGCAAGGGCAGGAGCGCTGCGTGAGCCGGGATGAACTCCAGCGCGACGGGGTGCTGTTGCGAGGATTGAAGATGCCTGGCTACAGTCCCGAGGGGTTAGTGGAGGAAGGACTGGAGCGGGCTGTGGCTCGCGGGACGCTACTGCAACTCAATGCTCGTACAGCGGATGGAGAGGAGGAGAGCTGGTATTTTCTCAACTCGGAGCTGGGACGGGCGGCAATCGACCAGGTTCGACGAGGAGAGTTGGTGCTGTCCCCAGCCGCGGTTCTCGAGGAACCGCTGGTAGAGGTGGAGAGGCCTAACATCTTCGTGCTCTACGAGCAGAACATTGGCACGTTGCAGCCCATGATCGCGGAGGAACTCCAGGAGGCTGAGGAGAGCTATCCTGCTGAGTGGATCGAAGAGGCTTTCAGGATAGCAGCGGAGCAGAACGTACGAAAGTGGCGCTACATCCGGGCCATTCTGGAGCGATGGGCCACCGAAGGCAGAGATGATGGAGAAGGTAGACGAGGTTCTGAAGAAGACAGATATCGGTACATCAAGGGTAAGTACAAGGACTACGTCAAGTACTGAGCCCCAAGATGTGTGCCCCATCTGTCGCGGCGCGGGATACCTGAGGCGGGATCTCCCTCCCGGACACCCGGACTTCGGGCGCCCGGTCCCCTGCCAGTGCAAACTCGAGGAGATAACCGAGAGGCGGCTGGAGGATTTGAGGAAGGCCAGCAGCCTTGGTCTGCTCTCCCGCATGACTTTCGAGAACTTCAGCATGAATGGCCTCCGGCCCCACGAGGAACAGACCCTCAGGCAGGCGTTCGGCAGGGCGCGAGAGTTTGCCGAGCATCCCGAGGGATGGCTCATCCTCCTGGGCTCCTACGGGTGTGGCAAGACCCACCTGGCGGCGGCCATCGCCAATTACTGCCTGGAGCGGGGGCATCCAAGTCTGTTTGTGGTGGTGCCGGATCTGTTGGATCACCTGCGGTCTACCTACAGTCCGGGCAGCTCTATCAGCTACGATGAGCGCTTCGAGTCTATCCTGGAAGCGCCTCTGCTCATCCTGGATGACCTGGGGACCCAGCAAGCGACTCCCTGGGCTCAGGAGAAGCTGTACCAGTTGTTCAACCATCGCTACAACGCCAGACTCCCCACGGTCATCACCAGCAATCGTATGCTGGAGCAGATAGATATG
>DATKVP010000307.1:0-2471 GCA_035530015.1 Anaerolineae bacterium
GTTTGGCCGTATGGTGGCCATGTACGGTCTGACCTCTTCCTTGACCGTGGCTATGGCCTTGCCTGCATAAATCGGCCTGGTCACGAGCAACTCCCCATCCTGCAATGTGAAGCCGGTGCAGTCCGAGGCCAGGCCTACCGCGAGCCTTGCCGCTAGTCTAGGTGCCAGGTCCTTTCCAGTGGTCGTGGCGCCCAGCAGGACCAGGGCGGGCTCTGTCTGTTTGATCAGGTTCGCCAGGACGTTGGTGTAACCTTCTGCCGTGTAGTCTTCCAAGCTGGGATCATCGGCCAGGAATACCTTCTGGGCGCCGTACTGCGCCAGAGTGGCGGCGACGTCACCAATGCCATGGCCCAGGGCAACGGCGTGAGCGCTGCCGCCGAGTTGGTCCGCGATCCTCTGCCCCTCTCCCAGCATCTCGAAGCTGATCTTCTTGGGGGCACCATCTCTGATCTCTGCTAATACGAGAACGTCGTTTGACATTCGCTCCTCCGGGTTGCACTGAAGTGTCGGCTGCGGATTGGCCCTCAGCCAGAATTACAGGATCTTGGCCTCGTCTCTGAGCAGGTGAGCCACCTTTATGGCATCCTGGACGGGGTCTTCGTCGAATACTCTGCCCCCGGCCCTTTCCGGCGGAAGCGTCACTTCCGCGAAGGCAATCTTGGCGGCCCTAGTTCCAACGGCCTCTGCGTCGACTCCGATCTCCTCGGCATTCCACTCGGGGATGACCTTCTTCTTCACGGCCATGATGCCCTTGATGGACGCGTAGCGAGGTTCGTTGAGCCCCTTCTGAGCAGTGATGACGGCAGGTAGAGGCGCTTCGATCACCTCGTGTCCTCCCTCTACCTCTCGATGGGCCAGGATGGACTTCTGGTCGTCCGAGATCTCCAGCAATGTCACCACGGACACGTGGGGTATGTCCAGCAACTCTGCGAGGATGATGCCAACTTGAGCGTGATCCTCGTCCACCCCCTGCTTGCCACAGAACACGATATCGTAGTCGATCTTCTGCAGAGCCTTGGACAGTATCAGTGCCGTGGCATATGGATCAGAACCCTCGAAGGCCTCGTCCACGAGATGGATCGCTTCGTCGGCACCGACTGCCAGACCACTTTTGAGGGCATCCTTTGCTCGCTCGGGCCCCGTACTTGCCAGAGTGATCTTGCCCTCGCCCAACCTCTCCTTTATGCGCAGGCCTTCTTCAACGGCATACTCGTCGTAGGGATTGACCACATACTTGGTCTCGGAGTGATCTACTTGCCCGTCTTTGACCCGAATCTTGGTCTCCGTATCAGGTACCTGCTTGACGCAAATGACAACGTGCATGAGAACTCAACCTCCTTGGTCCTCTGTGCGTGCCGTGCTTCTCACTTCAACAGCCATCGAGAGATCACCAAACGCTGTATCTCGCTCGTACCCTCGTAGATCTGGAACAGCTTGGCATCGCGCATATACTTCTCGACGGGGTACTCTCGGATGTACCCATAGCCACCGAAGACCTGCACCGCCTCGGTCGTGATCTGCATGGCGCTGTCCGCGGCGAAACACTTGGCGATGGCCGATTCGTAGCTGTTCCGCTGGCCGTGATCCGCCAACCAGGCGGCCTGCCAGACCAGGAGGCGTGCCGCCTCCACTTTGATGGCCATGTCCGCCAGTTTGAACTGGATGGCTTGAAACGAGGCGATAGGTCGTCCGAACTGCTCTCGGTCCTTGGCGTACTGCAGGGCTGCTTCCATGGCGGCTCGACCGGTGCCGACAGCAGCAGCTGCCACCTCCGCCCGAATCCGGTCCAGGGTCTCCATGACTAGACGGAAGCCTTCGCCTTCCTCGCCCAGGCGATTCTCCACCGGCACGCGTACATCCTCGAAGATCACCTCGCGGGTATCGGCAGCCCGCTGCCCCATCTTCTCTTCTTTCTTCCCGATGGAGAGACCCGGCAGATCAGAGGGAACGACGAGGAGTATGAGACCTTTGTGCCGGAGTTCGGGGTCCAGCGTGGCCGTCACGGTGTACATCTTGGCCAGGCCACCGTTGGTGATGAAGCGTTTTGTGCCGTTCAGAACGTAGACGTCTCCGTCACGCCTCGCTCTGGTGCGCACGCAAGCTACGTCCGAACCGGCACCTGGCTCCGTGAGACAGAACGCCGCCAGCGCTGGCTCGGCGCAGAAGGGCTTCATGAGGCGTTCCATCTGGTCCGGGGTGGCTGCGATGTTCAGTGGAGTCAGACCGAGGGTGCTGGCTACGAAAGAGCTGTAGACCCCCGCGCAGGCGGCTGCAAGTTCCTCAGCGACGAGGCAGTCCTCGAAGTATCCCAAGCCCCCGCCACCGTATTCCTCAGGAACCGTGATGTTGATCAGGCCAATGGCGTGAGCCTTCTCCACGAGCTCCCAAGGGTATTCCTCAGTACGATCGGCCTCCGCCGCTACGGGTGCTATCTCATTCCTAGCAAACTGCCGCGCTAGCCGTCGCAGGGC
>DATKVP010000308.1:0-17633 GCA_035530015.1 Anaerolineae bacterium
GTAGAGCATCTCCTTGCCAAGGAGAAGGTCGCGAGTTCGAATCTCGTCTTCCGCTCCATAGGTGGTGACGTGGCCAAGTGGCAAGGCAGGGGTCTGCAAAACCCCGATCGCCGGTTCGAATCCGGCCGTCACCTCTGATGAACCAGTAGCCGATAGTCGCGCATGGGGCTATCGGCTACTTGCTTTTGGGGCAGACGTGAGTCCACGGTGATCTCTCGCCCGCCCCGCACCGCATTATGGGGCAGGGAGCTGATTCCATGACGGGGGAAGTGATGATCAGTGAAGTCTGTATGAGAGACTGCATGAAGCGTCGCGTGGTGACCGTCGGCGCAGCAACCACAGTCCAGGAGGCGGCTCGCCTGGTGGTGAAGGAGCACGTGGGCACGTTACCCGTGGTCGACGAAGACGGACTTCTCACCGGGGTGGTGCGCCTGCAGGACCTGCTCGGGGTTTTCATGCCGGGTTTCGTTTCCCTTCTGGACAACATAGACTTCGTACGCGACTTCGGCGCTCTCGAGCAAGTAGAACCAGGAGTCACGCTGGAGGTGGGGGGTCTCACGATGGGCGAACTGGCAGGCCCGTCGGTATCGGTGGAGGAGGACTCGGGCCTGATGCACGCGCTGGCGACCATCGTGAAGCATCAACTTCAGGACCTGCCCATAGTCGACCGGTCGGGCCGGTTGGTGGGTATCGCCTCGCGCGTGGACATCGCCGCCGCCTTCTTAGCCGATCGCACGACGAAGGAGGACACGGGGTGACAGCCGAGCAAGCCGTAGCCGGTTTGGTGTTCGCCGTCACCTTCGTGATGGTCCTCTCGGATCGTGTGGACCGTACCATCGTGGCCATGGCCGGTGCAGCGGCCATGGTCGGTATGGGGACGCTCATGGGGTTCTAGTCCCAGGAGGAGGCGCTGCAAGCCATCGATTTCAATACGCTGGGCTTGCTCCTGGGTATCATGATTTTGGCCCTTCTGCTGAAGAAGACGGGTTTCTTCCAGTACACCGCCATCCTCGCGGGCAAGCTTTCCCACGGAAGTCCGTGGTTGCTGCTGATTGTGCTGGGAACCACGACGACGTTGCTCTCCACTGTACTTCCCAATGTGACGATCATCGTGCTCATCGCTCCGGTGACGATACTCATTGCCGAGATCCTGGGTATCAGTCCCGTACCTCTGCTCATCGGGGAGGCGCTGCTGTCCGATACCGGTGGCGTGGCCACCCTGGTGGGGGATCCGCCCAACGTGATGATCGCTTCGGCCGCCGGCTTCTCCTTCAACGATTTCCTGACCCATACCGCGCCCCTGGTGGTCATGGCCTGGGTGGCCGCCCTGATCATTCTGCGCATTGTGTTCCGCTCGCAGCTCAGGGAGAGGCCGAAGAACATCGAGGCCTTGATGCACCTGGACGAGCACGAGGCTCTGACCGACCCGGACAGCATGAAGAAGACCCTGTTTGTCCTGGGGGTGGTCATCCTGCTTTTCTTCGTACAGGGTCAGCTCGGACTGACGCCGGCCTTCATCGCTCTGGGTGGTGCAGCCGTGGCTTTGCTCTGGGTGCGCCCCAGCGTGGAGGAGACGCTCCAGCGCATCGAGTGGAGCCTGTTGATGTTCTTCGCGGCTCTATTCGTCACCGTAGGCGGCCTGGAGGCAGCGGGAGTGCTGGATCTCCTGGCCGCAGGGGTGGTAGGGCTGGCTCAGGCGAACCTGCTCCTGGCGAGCGTCTCGCTGCTGCTGATCGCCGCTGTCGTTTCAGCTGTGGTGGCCAACATACCGTTCACCATCGCCTTGATCCCGGTGATTCAGCGGCTGGGCGGTCTGGGCATAGCGACCTCGCCCCTCTGGTGGGCGCTGGCCCTGGGGGCGGGGTTCGGCGGCAACGGGACAATCATTGGCTCAGCATCGAACCTGGTGACGGTAGCCCTCAGCGAGAAGACGCACGCGCCGATCACATCCCGTATCTGGATGCGCGCGGGGCTTCCGGTGATGATCGTGACCTGTGTGGTGGGTAGCATCCTCTTCGGGATTTTCTTCGCCTGAATGAAGACGCCCTAGGGTCTACAGGGGTCGCCTCCGCTTGGCCGCCAGCGCACAGTACCGCTGGAGGGCACGTGGCGGGACGGTGGACGCTACCGGCTTCAAGACGCTCGCTATGGGGGGATTGGACCCCTAGGGCGAAGCGACGGGCAGAACCCAGGGTGTCTTTATCCTCAACGTTGTACTCGCCCAGCAGCGTAATCTGCCGCCAGCAGTGCGCTGCCCAATTGCACCCGCACCAGTCTCTGGATAGGGACCACGGTGTAGTCTAGCTCAGCCTGAAGGGCGGTGCTGTGCGCGTCAAAGGTTGCTTCGGCCTCCTCGCGCGCAGACGACAGCAGAGGTGATTCTCCCGTCACCGCCGTCTGGGCGTCGAGCATGCGAACCAGCATACCCAGCTCAGCCAGCCGGTGATATTTGTGGATCACCAAGCTGTCAAACTCTTGGGCCACCGTCGCCAGCTCAGTGGCCCTGAGATCTGTTTGCACCCAGGTCTCCTTGGCGGCCAGCTCTTCCAGAGAAGTTCTCAACTCCTCCTCGATCGCATCGCGGAAGGGCGAGGGCGCCGTTAGTTCGCTCTCCACCGCGTCGTACAGCCCTTGCACAAAGCTAACGTTCTCTCTGGTCTCTGCTATCGCTTGCAGAAGCACATCTCTGCGCATCATGTCTGATGCCGAAGTGTCGTTGATCGCCGGGTTATAGAAATAGGGCATTTCACATATCAGGGTGAAAGGATCGCAGAACTTCCGGGCATACTCAAAGCTGAGTGTGCCCCCCTTGATGATCTCGGCTGGATCAGTGTTGGTCTGCTGTGCCAGGTAGTCGTACTCGGCGGAAATCGACGAATCCTTGTAGATGGCAGCGGCGTACTCCGTCTCGTAGGGCCTCTCTGACTCACCCAGATGCAAGGGGAGACCCTGGCTTTCGACCAGTTGGTGGAACGGCTCGTATAGCGACGGCGCCTCTTCCCAGATGTAGAAATACACTCCGCCAAAGTCCGAGTTGTGCAATGAGTACATGAGATCTGGCCGCACCTCTTCGATCAGAGCCATCAGCGCCTGCGTCTCGGGCATGGGGTCATGGAAATGAAGGGTCCTGTAATCAATGGGAAAGGTCCATGCCACCTGCTGGAAAGAAGGCGGGCGGTAATAGTGACGAGCATAGTTCTCTATCGAGAATGGCCCCTTGAACCAGCCCTCGTTGAGGCGGGTGCCGTCGGGGTCGATGCACTTGATCAAATACCAGGTATAGCCCAGGGACTCACGCAGCGCGTCGTCCTCTGCCAATCTGAGAGACCAATACTCTAACATCATGCTGCCGATGGGCTCGTTGGGGTGGGGCATGGCAAAGAGCAACGCCTTCTTTGGCCCATTGCCTATCTTGATCGCCTCGATGGGATCGCCCTGTCGCGACTGGCCGATGGGCAGGATCTCCACGGTGTTGGGATGCCTGTTCGCCAGCTGGTGGGTGCTCGCTTTCAGTTCGTCTACCGTGAGGAAGACCTCATAGCCGGGAACGTCGTGGATGATGTGGAGGATATCGTCGAATCTCATCTCAGTTGTGTCTCCTTTTGCTGCCTGCACAGAGAAGTGAATGCCGTGCCCCCCCGTTGGTCTTGACTCACAGGCACGCCACCTGGTGGTCGCGGCCTACACTCCGCAGCTGTGGCTCGATCTGAGAGCATCGGTCAGAGGCCACCGGACAGCGCGGGTGGAAACGGCAGCCAGAGGGTAGATCAATGGGGTTGGGTGTTTCGCCCACAAGGATCATGCGCTTCCGCCGGCGGCGAGGGTTGGGAATCGGGATCACCGAAAGGAGAGCCTCGGTGTAGGGATGGCCAGGATCGCTCAACACCGTCTTTGTGGGACCGATTTCCACGATCTTGCCCAGGTACATCACCGCCAGCCGGTCGGTGAAATGCGCCGCCGTCGCCAGATCGTGGGTGATATACAGAATGGTGATGCCATGCTCGTCGCGCAACTGGCGCAGCAGATTGAGAATATCGGCCCGGATGGAAACATCCAGCATGGAAACGGGCTCGTCCGCTACCAGCAACTGCGGGTTCAGCACCAGCGCCCCAGCGATCACCACACGCTGCCTCTGGCCGCCAGAAAGGCCTTCCGGATAGCGCTTGAAGAACGTCTCGGGAGGCTTCAAACCAGCAGCATTCAGGGCCGCCTTCACCAGTTCCACCTTCTCCACTTTGTCCCTGGTGAGCCGGTGAACCTCTACAGGCTCCGCCACAGTCGCAAACACGGTCTCGCGGGGGTTCAACGATTCGTAGGGGTCTTGAAAGATGAGTTGCGCCTGCCGGCGCAGCCCTAGACGCTCCCGGCTGTGCGCCAGCGCCGGCACGCTCTGACCATTGAACAGAATCTCCCCCTCCGTGGGCTCCAACAACCCCAGCGCACATAACGCTGTGGTCGTCTTGCCCGATCCCGACTCGCCTACCAGACCCAGGATCTCGCCCTGGGCCACGGAAAAGCTCACCCCATCTACGGCGTGGACGTAGCGGCGAGGCCTGGACAGCAATGTACCCACGATGCCCGGCGGAATGGGGAATAGCTTGCGCAGATTGCTGACTTTCAGAACGATGTTATCCTTACCGGTTTGTTGCGCCATTCAATCGACCTTTGTCCGGATGACAGGCGACATAGTGACCGGAATTGACCGCCAGCAACGGCGGGCTTTTCACAGCACAAATGTCCTTCCTGCGGTGGCAGCGGGGTTCAAAGCGGCATCCCGGAGGCAGAGCGTCGAGCGGCGGAGGGTAGCCAGGGATGGAGGCCAGCGTCGACGCAGGGTTTTCAACGTCAGGAAAGGCCTCTAAGAGGCGCTGAGTGTATGGATGCAGTGATTCGTTGTAGATGATGTCTGCGCTGGCGTACTCTGCGGTCTTGCCGCCGTACATGACCAAGACATCGTCGCAGATCTCGGCTACGACACCTAGATCGTGGGTCACCAGGACAATGCACAAATCCAGTTCCTTCTGCAACTTCTGCAAGAGATCCAGGATCTGAGCCTGGATCATGACGTCGAGGGCAGTAGTGGGTTCGTCGGCAATGAGGATGTTGGGAGTGCAGGCCAGGGCCATAGCGATCATCGCGCGTTGGCGCATCCCACCACTGTATTGGTGAGGGTACTGACTTGCCCTCTCCGAGGTGATTCCGACCATCCCGAGCAGCTCGTCCACCCGTCCGCGCGCTGTCCTCTTGTCCACAGACTCGTGCAGCATGATCGCCTCGACGATCTGATCCCCAACCCTGCGCACCGGGTTGAGGGCGTTCATGGCGCCTTGGAAGACGATGGAGATCCTGCCCCAACGGTACTCCCGCATCTCTGACTCGGACACGTGCAGCAGATCCACCCCGTCGTACACAACCTCCCCGGAGACGATGCGCCCTTCGGCGGGAAGCAAGCGGAGGATCCCGAGCATAGCTGTGGTCTTGCCACACCCGCTCTCCCCCACCAGCCCCAGCGAACGTCCCTGCTCCAGGCTGAAGCTAACCCCCTCCACGGCGCGCAGCGCGGTACCTTCGTCGGTCAGATAGTTGACAGAGAGATTGCGTACCTCCAGAATTGCCATTTCCTCTACTCCATCGCTCCCTCTGCCTCCGCTCTTGGCCTCACTCCTGCTATCAGTGCCACCATGTGCCGTGGGTCAAAGAGGTGGTGGGTCCTGAGCCTGGGGTTGACGATCTCCTCTAGCGTGGTGCCCATCATGATCAACCCCACACTCACCCAGACAATGGCGAAGCCAGGTGGCAGCAAGAACCACCACGCCATGCGGCTGATGGCGCGCTCGAAGGCGAAGTTGAGCATCATGCCCCAACTGACCAAAGTGGGATCGCCCAGTCCCAGGAAACTGAGCGACGATTCGGCGATGATGGCCCCCGAGACGCTCAGCACCGCCTGGGCGAGGATCAGTGGGAGTACCTGGGGGAAGATGTGGCGTAGAATGATGCGCAGGCTTCCAGCGCCGATGGCCCGGGCGCGCAGGACAAACTGGCGCTCCCTAATCGATAGCACCTGCGAGCGCACCAGCCGCGCGTTGTAGGTCCAACCCAGCATGCCGATAACGAAGATGATCTTCCAAAGACCTCGCCCCCAGATGGAGATGATCACTAGCATCAGCGGCAGGTCGGGAATGACGAGCAGGAAATCCGTCAATCGCATCAACGCGTTCCCTATCCGTCCGCCAATGTAGCCGGCGATCAGGCCAACTGTGGTGCCGATGAACATGGACATGAAGGAAGCGACGAAACCCACAGTCAGCGAGACCCGAGCGCCGTAGATGAGCTGGCTCAAGACGTCCTTGCCTGCATCGTCGCGACCCAGCAAATGCTCGACATCCGGCGGAGCCAGGAGGTCCTCGGGATCGATATCTATCTTCACATCGGGATCGTAGGGGGCCAGCCACGGGGCAAAGATGGCGACAAACACCACGGAAAAGAGCATCAGCGCGCCGACGATGCCCATCGGTCTGCGTCGGAAGGTGCGCCAGATCTCTCTCAATTGTTGCATTGTGACGCCTCTCTATTCTGCTTTCACCCGGGGATCCAGCACCGAGTACAGCAGATCGGCCAAGAGATTGGCTACGATGACGCTGAGGGCCAGGAGCAGGAAGGTCCCCTGCAGTATGGGGTAATCGCGCAACTGCACTGAGTCGTACATCAGCCGGCCGATACCGGGCCAGGAGAACACGGTCTCCACCTGGATCGCACCGCCGACAGTGTATGCCAGGTTGAGTGCGACCATGGTCACCATCGGCAACATGGCGTTCTTGAGCGCGTGGTCGCGCAGAATCTGAAAGGTGTTCAAGCCCTTGGCCTTGGCGGTCAGGATGTAGTCTTCGCTCAGCACCTCCACGACGCTGCTACGCATGATCAGTACATAGGAACTGGTGTAGACGATAGCCATCGTGAGCGTGGGTAGGATGAGGTGTCTCCCCACGTCAGCCCAGTAGGCCAGCCCGTGCTCTGGTTTCAGGCCGGGGGTAGCCATGCCACCGACGGGCAGGTGGCCCCGGGCCAGGAGGAGCAGGATAATGCCTAGAAAGAAGTTGGGTAGCCCCCAGCTGATCAGCGCCCACAACAGGATCGTCATCTCCAGCCGAGTGCCGCGCCGCCACGCGCTCACCAATCCCAAGACCACCCCGAACAGGAGGGCCAGCGTTTCAGCGCCGGCCACCAACACCACGGTGCGCCACACCCGTTCGGCCAGCACTTCCGCCACGTCCCGGCGGCTGCGATAGGAGATGCCCAGGTTGCCGTGCAACAGGGCACGCACATAGGCGGTGAACTGGGTGTCGAACGCTCCCAGCACATCCCCCTTCCTCAGCCGCTCGCCGTCGAAGAAGACCGGCTTGTCCAGCCCGAAATCGACTCGGAGCTTCTCCCGTGCCTCACGCGTTAGCCGTGGACTGCGGGCGATCGATTTGATGGGGTCGCCTGGCAGAATGCGGAACAGAAAGAAATTGAATCCGATCACCACGACCAGGGTGGCCAGGGCGAAGAAGACCCTGCGGATCAGGTAGTCGCTCCGTTGCATTGGCACCTCAGATGGAACCCAGTCGGCCCGCCCTCCTGACGGGCCGACCGGATGTTGAGCAGCTCGTCGCTACTGTACGGGCTGAGGGTCCTTCACGAGGGTCCACTTGATCAGAAGGTCTCCCGCGGAGAAGTCGGTGAAAGTGAAGCGGTCGCTGCGCCAGGCCTCGATCACCGGCTGATAGTGCAGGTTGATGTAGGGTCGATCGTTGAAGAGCATCTCCTGCGCGTCCCAGATCAACTCGCGGCGCTCGTCCTTATCCATGGTCATGCCCTGCTCGCGGTATATCGCGTCGTACTCCTCTTTGCAGTAGCCGCAGTCGCTGAGCCAGGCCTCTATCGAGTCGCAGGTGAAACAGTACACGGCGAAGTCGGGGTCTGGATCCCACCCCCAGCCCCACAAGATCATATCGTAGTCCCAGTCCGGCTCTAGTAAGTCATACAGCGCGTCACCGTCCATCAGCGTGGGCGGGGCCGAGATACCGATCTCAGCCAGGCCGTCGGAGATGATCTCCAGAACGCGGGCCTCCGTGGCGAGGTCCTCCGCATAGAGGCGATACTGCAGCGGATTGCCGTCGGCATCCTCGCGGATCCCGTTGCTGTCGCTGTCCAGGTAGCCGGCCTCATCCAGAATGCGGTTGCCCTCGTCTGTGTCGAAGGGGATAGGCTCCAGATCTGGGTTGACCCAATCGCCCATGACCGGAGGGAGGATGCTTGCAGCTACCACGCCGTAGCCCGCGTAGGCCACGTCTATGATCTCCTCCTTGTCGATGGCATACTCCATAGCCAGCCGCACCGCTGGGTCGTTGAGGCTCTCGGGCTGGGTGCCGTTCACGTGGGAGTTGATAGCCAGGTCTGCTAGCTGCAGCGAGTCCATGATCGCCACCTCGACGTTCTCCGCTGCCTGCAGGGGTTCTACCGCCGTAGTCGGAACTCCGTCGATCAGGTCAACGTCGCCGGCCAGGAGCGCCTGCACCACGGCGTCTTGGGTGGCATACTGCTGGATGACGATGCGGTCAATCGCGGGCTTGCCACGATAGTAATCCTCGTTGGCCTCCACGATCATGTACTCGTCCTCCACGTATTCCACCAGCTTGTAGGGGCCGGTGCCGATGACGGCCGCGGGATCCTCGAACTCCATGATCTCGTCGTAGGTCATGCCTTCCCAGACGCTCCGCGGCAGGATCCAGGCATAGTGCAGCCGGGCAGTGAGCATCAGCGCCGTCGGTTCCGAAACGGTGATCTGAACGGTGGTGGGGTCCAGGGCGACGACTTCCTCGAAGCCTTCCGTGTAAAGCTCTAGCGGCCCGATCATCCCTTCCATCAGGAAGTTGAGGCTCCAGGCCACGTCCTCGGCGGTACAGGGGGTGCCATCGTGGAAGGTCAGCCCCTCGCGGACCTTGAAGGTCCACACCAGGCCATCGTCGGAGACTTCCCAGCTCTCGGCCAGACCGGGCTCAAAAGTCTGCAATTCAGCCCACTCTATCAACCCGTCGTGGAACCAGTAGCGAATGTTGTACGATTCCCAGCCGGTGGCCGGGTTTATCGCGTCCCAAATGGTGGTTGTGCCGACACGCAGGGTGACGGGCTCGGCTGGCGGAGGCTCGGTGGCCTCGGGCGGCGGTGGCTCAGTGGCCTCCGGCGCGGGGGGCTCGGTGGGCGCTGTCGGCGGTGCTGGGGTCCCGCAGGCGGCCAAGCCGCCAATCAGCATGTTCAGAACGACCACTACTGCCAGGAGCTTCCAGAAGTTGGCTTTCACGGCTCTTCCTCCTTCTCTGAGAATGCTTGGCGTAGGTTTGTTCCTCAACAAGCGCTCATAGTCGACTCTTGCTGGCATCACCTCCTTTCAGATGACAATCAGTAGGATGCACCGTCACTGTCACTATCCGAGTTCTCGGCACCCTTTGTGCACGGATGCTCGCTGTGTGCATAACGACTACGGTGTAGACGTACGATAGTAGTCGCCACACGAATAGCTTGCGCGAAGCGCGCGGCCGTCTAGGATGGTGTCGAAGCGGATGCGTTCGGGCGAGCGATCATCCTCTCCCACCCGAAAAACGCCCCTACCCAAGGGCACCAACGCCTCCTCATCCCCTGATGGATCGACCAACGCCAGCGCGCCCTTGAGCAGCACGACCCGGAAATTGGAGAGCCACGGGTTATGGGAGACGTAGTGACCGGGATAGGCTTCCCATTCCTGCGGATAGTCGAAGGTCGTCTGGTCCGAGTACCGCTCGTTGGTGTACCAGTCGGGGCCGTGGTGTGCCTCCACCACCTCCCCGTTCTCGCGCCCAAAACGGAGCAGGAAGAGCGCAAAGTCAGGATGATCTACGTAGAAACGGTCGGGGCCGCGCCGTTCGAGGCCGAATCGTTCACCGCCAAGAAGCAGCATCAACCGTTCTCCCTCTGCTATCAGGCTGAGCACCCTGGGGCCGACCCGTCCACTGCGTTCAGCACACGCCTCGTAGGTTCCGGCGTACTCGGCGGCGTTCTCGATCCTAGACGGATCGAACATCGGCGTGGGTGGCAACTCTTGATCGTGGAGCGAGGCACGCAGGATTTTGAGTGCAAACATGGCGATTTCTTCATCGCATCGGCCCCCCGGCCCATTCATCAGCACGATCGCTCCGAGACCGTCGTCCATGTCGGCCAGTACATACGAATAGTAGCCGACCATCCCGCCTCCGTGGCCGACATAGGTGTGGCCATCGCTCTCAAGAATCTCGAGACCGTACCCATAGAAAGAGTCTCTTCCTTCTTCCTTGGCCTCGATGACTTGCTGGGTCATCAGGTGAAAGCTGTCCTCGGAGAGGATGCGCCGGTGCGGCCCCTGGCCTTCGTTCATGAACATCCGCAGATAGGCAGCCATGTCGGCAGGCGTGGACGCGACACTGCCGTCGCCGCCGGTGTATTCCAGCCAGGTCGCCGGGGCAAGCGGACAGCCTGGATGCAGAGGACGATCGCCGTAGAAGCCCTCGTAGCCCACCGCCAGCCGCTTGCGTGTCTCGTTTGTGATGATGGGCTCGGTTGCCGTCATCCCCAGCCCATCGAGGATGCGCTCTTGGATGATGTCCCCGTAATGCTGACTCAGCAAGTCCTCGAGGACTACTCCAAGCGCCTTGTAGCCGACGTTCGAGTAATGATAGTAGGTGCCCGGAGGCGCAGTGGCCTCCGTCTCGCGCAAGGCCCAGACTTCATAGCGCACCTCGCCTGTAAACTCCATCCCCATAATGATGCCGGCCGTGTGGCTCAGCAGGTGGTGCAGAGTGATCGGTTCGTACTCAGACTGTACCTCGAACCAGGGCAGATCGTGGGTGACCGGGTCGCGCAGGTCCACTCGCCCTTCCTCCCACAATTGCAGCAGTGCGACGCTGGTGAAGGACTTGCTGATCGAACCGATTTCAAAGAGCGTCTCCGGTGTGACAGGGATTTGCGCAGACACGTCGGCAAAGCCGTAGGTTGATACACGGATTAGTTTCTCACGATCGGTCACCGCTACAGCCATGCCAGGGACGTTGGCGAGCTCCATCTGTTGTTCGGTGAACTGGTCCAGTGTCTTGAGAGCTTTCTCGAAGTCTGTCATTACATGGACTCCCTCAGAGCTTCTGCTCGGCGTCGCCACCCCTGGTGCCGTGATCTTGAGCGATCTTCAAGAGTAACGGGATTTCCACATTGCTTCCACTGACGACAACGGCTACGTTGCGTCCGACATCTCTCACTTTCTGGTGCAGAAGGGCTGCGATAGCCACAGCTCCGGCCCCTTCCACAACCAAATGATGCTTCTCCAGCGCGAAGACCATGGACTCGGCAATCGCTTCCTCTGACACCAGGACCACCTCGTCGACATAATCCTGGACCATGCGGAAAGTGTATCGGTTGTCCTCACCAAGGCCGCCCGCGAGGGCATCGGCGATGGTCTCCTCCTCCTTCATCTCTATCGGCGCGCCCGCCTGCAAGCTGTAGTACATCACAGGCGCGCGCTCCATCGAAACGCCGATCACGCGAATCGCGCGGTTCGCCGATTTGAGGGCCATCGCAACCCCGCCCGTCAACCCACCCCCAGCGAGGGGTACGAGGGCAGTGTCGATCTCAGGGAGGTCCTCCAGCAGCTCGAGGCCGATGGTAGCCTGCCCGGCGATGACCAAGGGATCGTCGAAAGAGTCAATCATGGTCAAGCCCCGTTCCTTCGCCACCTGCAGGGCGTGAGAGACGGATTCGTCATAGCTATCGCCGTGCACCACCACCTCAGCACCAAGTCGGCCGATGGCAGCCACCTTGTTGCTCGGGACCCGCGCTGAGAGACAGACAACGGCTTTGATGCCCAATAGGCTGGCCACGTACGATACCGCCCGGCCGTGGTTGCCGCTGGAACCCGTAGCGACGCCTCGCCTCTTCTCCCCCTCCGTCAGGTTGAGCATCTTGTTGGCGGCCCCCCGAATCTTGAAAGAGCCCGTCTCCTGTAGGCTCTCCAGCTTCAGGTAAACGGAACCGCCGGCGCGCTCCGTCAGCAGGGGTGAGTGGATCAGAGGCGTCCTCCTGACAACAGATGCGATCCTCTGCCTGGCCAGGTAGGCATCGATCAGTGTCACGTTGGCAGTGGACATAGATCCTTCTTCAGCACAGCGATCTGCGTCTGCATTGGCCTCACCATCAAGCGGTTCAGCCGGTTGCTGCCCGGGATTATCCCCTCACGGGGAAATTGCTGCTCCAACAGAGGGCAACGTTATAGTATCGTACGATTAGATTACCTGTCCGGGCAGAGCGCCGGTGTGCTGACCATGGTCAATCACCACCTCGCCTCTGACCAAAACATAGGGGATGCCCACAGGGTACTGATGAGGGTTTTCGTAGGTTGCTTTGTCGGCCACGGTGAGCGCATCGAATAAGACCAGGTCGGCCCACGCGCCTTCGCGGATCACCCCCCGGTCGGCCAGACCGAAGCGCTCTGCGGTCACCGAGGTCATCTTCTTCACCGCTTGTTCCAGTGAAAGTACCTTCTCCTCGCGTACGTAGCGGCCCAGCACGCGTGGGAACGTGCCGTAATTGCGAGGATGGGGCTTCCCCAGAGCGAGCACTCCATAGGGGGCCAGCGCTTCGCCGTCGCTGCCGACTACCACCAGCGGATGGCGCATCAGGATGCGCACGTTGTCCTCCAACTGGCCGAAACACGCGCACTCCACCTGCCCGCCGCTGATCACTATCAGGTCAAGGGCGGTTTCGAGAGGGTCTTTACCTTCATCCGCGGCGATCTCCGCGATATTCCTCCCCTGTACTTCCGGTAGAGGAGCACAATCGGTGATCAGGAGATCGGTCCAGTCGCGCATGCCGCCGCGATTCTCCCACTCGGCGCGGTTCTCGTCCCAGTCCTTCTTGAGCTGGGCCCGTACCTCGGGGGTGCGCAGGCGCTTCACTACAGCTTTGGTCCCACCGGCCTGGGCCCAGTAGGGGAGTATGTACGCCAGCCAACTCACACCAGCGATGTAGGGGTACTGATCACATCCGATTCTCACTCCTCGCGAAGAGGCCTCCTCGAGCATGGTCAGCAGCCGGTCGGCGCCTTCCCAGTTTCGGTAGCCCTCTAGCTTCACGTGGGAGATCTCCACCTCAACGCCGGCCTGATCGCCGATCTCGATGGCCTCGGTCACCGCTTCCATGAGGCGATCGGTCTCGCTTCGGATGTGGCTGGCGTAGATGCCGTCATGGTGCGCCGCCGTTCGCGCGAGACCGACCACCTCCTCGGTGCCGGCGTAGAAGCCAGGTGGATAGAATAACCCCGTCGAAAGCCCCCGAGCCCCTTGCTCCATGGCCTCTGCCACCAATCGCTCCATCTCGGTTTGCTGCTCAGGAGTAGGCTGGACATCGTCAAAGCCCAGTACGGCGCCGCGTACGGTGTTGTGACCGACCAGGGGCACCACATTCAGTGCCGTTCCTTGCTGGCGCAATCGCTCCACATACTCAGCCATTCTGGTCCACGTGACGTCTAGGCCGAGAGGGTGGGCCTCAGCCCGGGCTTCCTCCGCCGCTGCGTCCAAGAGCGGGGCTGGTGAGCCGCCGCAGTTGCCGACGACCTCCGTGGTCACCCCCTGCCGGATCTTGCTCTCGGCCCGGGGGTTGACCAGCAGAGTAAGATCAGAGTGGGTGTGAGGATCGATGAAGCCCGGGGCCACGTGCAACCCCTGCGCCTCGATGGTGCGCTTCGCGTCTTGCTGGATGTCCCTGGCCACCACGGCGATGTGGCCGGCCGCGATCCCTAGATCGGCTTTGAAAGCCGCTTTGCCTGTGCCGTCTACCACAACACCGTTCTTGATCAGAGTGTCCAGCATGTTCCGCTCTATTCCTGCATCAGAATCAGAATGTGCCCGGAAGCCTTGTTTTCCTCAACGAACCGTGGGAGGAAACCTCGGCAGGCAGACACAGACTCCCTCTACACAAGGTTGTGCTTCTCGACGAAGTCCTCCAGCACTTGGGGCAGGTCAGGCCTTCCGATCTCCTGCAGGTTGTAGTAGACGCGCGTTGAGGGCTTGTCGATCTTGATCAAACGACCTAGGTCGATCGGTGTCCCGATGACTACCGCATCACATTCCGTGTTGTTGATCGTCGTCTCGAGATCTTTGAGTTGCTGTTCGCCGTACCCCATGGCCGGCAAGAGGGTCCCGATCTCGGGATAAGTCTCGAAAGTCGCGGACAGCTTGCCCACCGTGTAGGGCCGCGGGTCAACGAGCCCGGCCGCGCCGAACTTCTGGGCCGCAACGACCCCCGCACCGATCTTCATTCCCCCATGGGTGAGGGTCGGACCATCCTCGACTACCAGCACCATCTTCCCCTTGACCAGGGAAGGATCGTCGATGTCGAGGGTTGAGGCAGCATCGATGACCACAGCATCGGGATTCACGGCTGCGATATTCTTGCGCACAGTCTCAATGCCCGCATAATCCGCGCTGTCGATCTTGTTGATAACCACCACGTCGGCGACCCTCAAAGTGACCTCGCCTGGATAGTAGCGTAGCTCATCCCCTGGGCGATGTGGATCTACGACGGTCACGTTCAGGTCGGGCTCGTAGAATGAGAAATCGTTGTTGCCGCCATCCCAGATAATCACATCGCAGCCGCTGGGATCTTTCTCGGCCTCTCTGAGAATGGCCTCATAGTCCACACCGGAGTAGATCACGTTTCCGCGCACGATGTGGGGCTCGTATTCCTCCATCTCCTCGATGGTACATTGGTGCTTCTCCAGATCGGAGAGCGTGGCAAACCGCTGCACCTTTTGGGCGGCAAGGTCTCCATAGGGCATGGGATGACGAATGGCTACGACCTTCAGGCCCTTCTCCATCAGAATCTCGATGATTCTCCGCGAGGTTTGACTCTTGCCACAGCCCGTTCGAACTGCACACACTGAGATCAGTGGCTTGATACTCTTGACCTGGGTGTCCTTGGGACCGAGCAGTAGATAGCTGGCGCCAGCAGATTGCGCGATGGCGGCTACGGCCATGACATGCTGATAGGTGACATCGCTGTACGAAAAGGCGCAATCGGCGACGTCCAGCTCCCTGATCAATTTGGGAAGGTCCTGCTCGGCGTAGATGGGGATGCCTTCGGGATAGAGTCTGCCAGCCAATTCGGGCGGGTATCTCCGTCCCGCGATGTCAGGGATTTGTGCGGCGGTAAAGGCGACAACGTTGTAGAGTTCATTGTCGCGGTAGTAAGTGTTGAAGTTGTGGAAATCTCTTCCAGCTGCGCCTATGATGATCACATTTCTCTTCGACACGATTCCCTCCAGTTCTCTAAGATAGGATCCATCAGTCTCCTAAGGTTGCTACCATGATGGCTTTGATAGTGTGAACTCGATTCTCGGCTTCGTCGAAGACGATGGAGGCCGGCGACTCGAATACCTCTTCGGCGACTTCCATCGACTCGAGACCGAATCCCTGGTAGACGTCTTCACCCATAACTGTGTGGCGATTGTGAAAGGCCGGGAGACAGTGCATGAATTTCACGTTTGGATTACCGGTTTTCTCCATCGCTTCTCTGTTGACCTGATACGGTCTCAACAAGTCGATTCTTTGCTCCCAGACTTCCTCTGGTTCGCCCATAGAGACCCAGACGTCCGTGCACAGGAAATCGCAATCCTTGACCCCGCTATCCAAATCATCGGTGATGATGATTCTCGCTCCAGTTTGCTTGGCGATCTCTTGGGCTTTGTCGACCAGTTCGCGGTCGGGCTGAACGCTCTTGGGAGCCACGCATCGAAAATCCAATCCCATTTTGGCAGCCCCGACCAAGAGCGAATTGCCCATGTTGAAGCGAGCATCACCCATGTAGGCCAGCTTGACCTGCCTGAGGGGCTTGTCGCTATGCTCCATCATGGTCAATAGATCAGCCAATACCTGGGTTGGATGGAATTCGTCAGTTAGGCCGTTCCAGACGGGCACTCCGGAGTATGCGGCCAATTCCTCCACCCGTGCTTGCCCAAAGCCCCGGTATTCGATCCCGTCGTACATTCTGCCTAGGACCCTGGCTGCGTCTCTTATGGACTCTTTCGCGCCCAGGTGGGAGCCTGTCGGTCCCAGGTAGGTCACGTGGGCGCCCTGGTCGTAGGACGCCGTTTCGAAGGCGCAGCGCGTTCGGGTCGACGCTTTCTCAAAGATGAGCGCTATGTTCTTCCCGGTCAATCTCGGTCGCTCAGTTCCGGCGTATTTCGCTTCCTTCAGATCCGCAGAGAGGGTCAGCAGGAACTCGATCTCGTCGGAAGTGAAATCCAACAGCTTCAGGAAACTTCTGTTCCTCAGGTTGAAGGCCATCTGTTCCTCCTTGGTCTCGAAAGGTCCCCAGGGCTATCCCAAGGGACTGGTTCTGTTAGCTGCGCGGACCGAGCTCTTCTCTAGCCATCTGCACGATGGCGGCCACAACGTGCTTCGCCAGCTTCTCCCCTTTCTCGCGCGAAGCGTGGGTTGCCTTGTAGGGGACACCAGACTTGGGAATGATGTCGTCTGGCGGAGGAAAGATGGAGTATGTCGGTGTCCGCTCGCTCTGGTCGTCGAGGATCCTGTCCCCTCGCACTAGTTCCGGGGCGAAGTACTGCATCAGGGAGGTTTCTGTGACGGCCGCGTGCTCCAGCTCCCACCCTGGGAAACCAGCCTCCGCGAAGAGCTCATCAATCATCCCATCTGAAACCTGATCCCACCACGATAAGATCACGACAGTTGCATCACTTGCTGCGCGTCCGAGAAGCTCCACCGCCTCGGTCACAAACGCGGTGTTCTCATAGTGTCCGTTGAGCACAAGGAATCTCCTCCCGCCATGACGATACGTCTCCCGCAGTATGTCGAGCGTCAAGTTGATCAGCGTGGCCCCATCCAGGCTGGTTGTACCGGGAAACAGCTGCCCGCCAGCCTGCGCCTTATACCCATACGAGATCGGCGGCAACACCATGCCGTCCAGTTCCTCGCATACCATCTTCGCCAAGCCAGTTGGGATCACGACGTCGACATTCAAGGGCAGATGGGGTCCGTGTTGCTCCAACGAGCCCACCGGGAGGATGATGATCCTTCGGGCTACCTCATCCCGATACTCTTCCCAGGTCATGTGTTCTACCAGCATGCCGCCCTCCTTTGTGAGCCTCTTGCCAATCTCGAGCAGAGGCTGTCGTCACTCCTTGTCGGGCTCGAGTTCAGCAGTCAGGCAGCGCGGTCCCCCGCTGCGATCAGCCATGGCCGTCAGGTCCGAAATGTAAACCCTGAGCACCAGAGACCTCATCAACTCATCGCCGTGAGGGTTGGCCCTGAAGGAAAGTGTCCCCTCACTCCCTCGGCGATCGAAAACCGAGCTTGCTCGACTAGAACCCCTCTATCTGATTGGGGAAGAAGTCTTCGCAGGTCCCTTCCCGGTAGACATCAGCCGTGCAGCAGTGAAGCCCGCCTCCAAATGGTGACACTTCATAGAAGGGAACTGGGACGATTTCAAAGCCATGCTTGTCGAACAACTCCATGACGGGGGTCTCACTGGCTTCAACACAGATGGTCTTCGGATCGAGCACCAGAGTGTTCATGTTTAGC